>NZ_CP053591.1 GCF_013365535.1 Aquimarina sp. TRL1
ATTTCCTGCTTTATCAATAAGCTCTAACTCCTTATTTTTACCCATATATTTTTCCTTTACTTATTGAAGCTTATTGATTGATTCACAAATGAAATTTCCGTTTTTGTACCCCATCCAATTATTGACCCAAACTTTCCCTTTAAGTTCAATTAAATCCCCTTTTTTTAAGTCAAATAGTATATCAGAATTATCTTTATTTACATAACAAAAGTAACCAATTTCTTGTCCTGATAATTGGTTTTTTACAGGTTCATCACCAGGGGAAACACATCTAAAAATAATTTTGTTTTTTAGTTTATTTGGAACTCTCATACCAGCATTACCCATTCCAATAAATTCAACTTTTGTCGTTAATTGACATTCCGAAAGACCTTTAGCAAATTGAGGAGTCATTATTTTTCTAAAGTTAGCCTCATTACATTGAGCATTCACATTTATAGCAATAAAAGAAAAAACAAAAATTGTTATATAACTTATTGATTTCATAGTTTATTATCGTTTTATTAGACTTTTTATTTAGATTTTTATAATAGGTATTTTATTAAACTTCATTCTTTTTCTCCACTCTTCAAAATCTTCTTTTCTGAAATTTTCTTTCCAATCTTTTGAATAATTATCACTATTGGTTGTTTCAAAATCTGAAGCCAATTTAAATAGTTCAATAACTTCACCATTTATTCCATATTTAACTGATAATAAATCTCCTTCTCCAATTGAATTAATGAGTTTTCTCCTATACTTATTTAATAGCCTTTCGTTATAAGAAGTATTACCTGGTATATATGAATTAATTTTATTAATTATTCCCATCGTTTATTTGAACTTTAGTTAGTATTTAATTGCCCATTAGAATCTAAATCGATAGCGATATGTTTTGCTAGAGCTTCGATCGTGTTTTCGTCCAGATCTGTTCTTTCAGATAAGGTGTCAAAAATTATGTTTTCTATTTTTTCCATGGTATCGTTTATTTAAATTTTTTAACTAAATCTAATTTTTATGTTCCCTTTGTTTTTCGAAAACTTATCTAAGATCTCTTTTTCTAACCTAGGAAATCTATCTTTGTCGGGGTAATTACGTGCTATTACCGAATTGCATATTGTTATCACTGTATCTAAACAAGTTTGATAATCTACTTCAACGCTCTTGCCTGCACCGCTTAATCCTGCATCGAATTTTTGACAATTAAACATTTGGTAAAAAATTCCTTCTGCGTAGCCAAAAAAGAAAACGTTTTTATCTTTTTGAGAAAAGGTTACATCGTGTGCCATCGGTTTATTGAAGTTTAGTTTCTTTTAGGTTTACTAGGTAAGGTCTTGTTTCCATGTTGCCAGGCTTAAAATCAATAGAATTGTCAGTCATAACCTGCTTAACTTTATACCCTAAACCATATAAATCATTTTCCTTAATCATAGTTTATTCGAACTTTGGTTTATATTTCCTTATAGCATTTTCCACAATAACCACTACTCATCATTATTCTTCTAGAGCAACAACATAAACCACGTTTGTATTTTTTCCAACGATAA
Organism: Aquimarina sp. TRL1; assembly: GCF_013365535.1. Classification (NCBI taxonomy): domain Bacteria; kingdom Pseudomonadati; phylum Bacteroidota; class Flavobacteriia; order Flavobacteriales; family Flavobacteriaceae; genus Aquimarina; species Aquimarina sp. TRL1. The sequence goes on from NZ_CP053591.1 coordinate 1,527, forward strand.
ATTTGAAACTCAAACCAGTATTTAGATTTGTGAGCTAAATTCATAATATGACTTATTTAGAGTTTAAATTTTGAGATATCCAATTGTGATTTCTATTATAATCATTCTTTGATATTATATTAGAAAAGAATAATCGATTGTTATATAAGTACGTTTCTCCACGAGAATGATTCTTGCTAAATTCTATAATCTGTTCTAGTGTCATAATTGCGTTTTTGATTACAATGTAAATATACAACAAAAGACGGATACTTCCAAATTTTGATATTTTTTTAATTTTCGTAGAAATTAGGTATAAGTAGTAGTCTTTGAAGGGTTGTTAGTTTAACGATAACGATCATATTTAACGAGTTTTAATCAAAGGAAAATAATGATGGATTACATTACTATATAGAAATAATTATTATTAATATTATAAATATTATAAATATTTGTGGTTATTATAATAAATTCGTATCTTACAGGTGTGTAAAACCAATACAAGATGAAAAATTTAACTGGAGAACACTTAAAGGTTGACATTATTAAATCCGATAAAAATCAACCAGAAAGGACATTTGAAAAAGAGATTGTTCCGGTTGAATATTAAATAAACAAGAGTGATGATTAGAAATTATAAATTCTATGATAAAGAAGCTATTGAACCAAGAATAATATCTTATGAGTTTGATCCTCCTTTTTATGAAAATATGGATGCTGAATTAAAAGAAATCTATGGTTCCAATTTAACTTTTGTTAAAGAAATAAATCATCGAGACAAAATAATTCGTATACACTCAACTTATGATTCTGGGAAAGGAACTTTATATATTCCTCCAGCTCCTAGAAAAAAAAGAAGAATCAATTTTAAAACTAAAGTTTCCATCATATTAAGTGAAAAAAAATCTACCATTTTAGAGCTAAAAAACGAATACTTCGAAAATCTCATTTTCTTATTTAGAAAAGACAGGATTGAAATATTTGGTGATGCAACCTTTTTAAATAACTCTGTTAGTGGATATAGATTGAGATTTATAGACAATAATGAAGAAAGTGTTTTTAAATTTTTAAAATCAAAAGAATTTTATCCATATCATTATGAATATTTACAACCTGAATAAGAAAATGATATTTAAACCTTCGCTTCCAAATGTTAATTTGTGGATTTTCCTATTTATTATTATGAACTAGTTATGTGAAACTTAAAGTTGAATAAAATTAATAGTATAAATATAATTAAATGTATTAAAAGTTGTAAAAATACATTTAATTATATATTTTTATACTCAATTTGAACCTTAGATTAGTATCTTAGCAGCAAAACTATGAGTTATGTCCTTTTGACTTCAGAACAAGAGTATTTTGTTGAATATCTTTTTGCTACCCTTATTACAAGTAAGAACATTTCTGAAGCTATGATATTCAATGATGAATGTGTTGCGCGGCATTTTAAGAATATACTTTTTACCAGTTGTAATTTGGAATGCTCCATTAACACTTACATAGAGTAGATATGAAAAAACGATCAGAACGATTAGTTATAACCCCTTTAAGGTTTGTTGAAGCCATTTTTGATTTCACTCCTGTTCAACGGGACCTAATAATGCTAATTCAGCATCAAACTCACCCAAGAGCTAAGATAAAAAGTGAATTTTCTATTGATCTTAAACCATATTTGGAACAAAAAGGTTTACAATTAAAAGACCAACGTTTTGGACACTACAAAGAACTATGTGACAGTATGTTGGAAACTAAAGTAAGCTTCAAGTATTTTAAAGGAAATAAAATATATAGTAGCTACGGATTATTTAAACGTTGCGAGCTTGATAGAGATTTTATTATGTATGTGGAAATCATTGATGATGTTCTTCCTTTGTTTTATATCAATCAACTAAAAGAAGGGCATTTCAAAGAAAATAGATTAGTAAAGGATCTTTTCCAACAAAGCAGGGAAGCTCATGATAATTATGTTGCTTATCCTCCAACTACCTATATAGACTTTAGTGAAAGTTCTACAAAACGCCTCTATGAAAAACTATTACAACATAGAAAAAAAACCACGCATAAATTTGAATTAAGTAAAGATGAATTATATATGCTGCTTGGTTATGGTCGGTTGGAAAAAGTAGAAAATGAAAAGAATAACTTATTCAATTTTGAAACTCAAAGATTTGTACAAACATCCTATATTGGGGTGAATGGATGGAAAAATCTTAGAAAGCAGCTTAATACCTGGTTAAAAGAAATATCCGAACACGAAGCTTCCGGTATAAAAATACTAACTAAAGGTAAAAACTACTTTTCAACACAGGGTCGCCCAATTCGTAGTGTTTTTATAAACGTAGAATACAAAAATTTTACAAAATTAAATACTCAACAACAAAATATTTTTGATCAATTAGACGAATTTAAGCTATCTGAAAAACAAAAATTCAATATTATAAATGACTTTCCCTTGGATAAAATTATGCCAAGAATACTTCAATATATCATACGTATGCGTGATCAAAATGGAATGTATTGGGGAGAAAGACAAAGAGGGGATCACAGAAGAATTCAAAATGTTCCAGGATATATTTATGGAGTTGTCTTTGGATACGGAAATAACACTAACGGGAAACAAACCACACCATAGGGAAACAAACCACACTTTACGGAATAGAACCACTCTTTAATAAAAAATACTCTGGAAAGTCAATACCACTCTTTACGGAGAGAAACCACACTTTACGGAAACATTCCACTCTTTACGGAATAGAACCACTCTTTATGATTTTTAAAGATTCTATAGATGTAAACACTTAATCAGCATAAAATCAAGACGTTATCTTTTTTTTGGCAGAAATATTTAAAAGGAAACAAACCACACCTTTACGGAATAAAACCACTCTTTATCGGAAACAAACCACACCTTAACAAGCTTAAAACACTAAATATCAATAAGTTAAAACTCCTTAATTTATAATTATAATTCGTATAATATACGTAATTCGTTATACTGAACCCTCCCACCCTCCTGCTCAAACGCCGCGAGGCTATTATAAGGAACGTTGCACTTAAGCACGTTGCACTAAACATTTACTTTTGCTAAAAGTAACAAAAGGCAGGAACAAAGGAACAAGTTGCATAATTTTTATAAAAAAAGAGATTTTTAAAGCTCATGGAGGCGTTTTTAGACGTTTTTAGACGTTTTTCTTAAAAAATGAAATAAATGGGTGTTTTTTGAAAAATAAGGCTTTATTTGGCTTGAGATTTATAAATCTAGATTTCAAAAATAACAATATTCAAAGGGAAAACAATACCTGACAAAATTGGATACAAAAAAACCACCTTCGAAATAAAGGTGGCTTATGCATTATGCACATATGTTGCCAAGGGGTTCCTACATCCCTTGGATTGCTCAAAAATAACTTTTTTTTCATAAACTATTAATATAATTAAATGTATTAAATGAATATTTTAATATATTAATACGTTTAATAATTTTTATTATATCTTTGATTTACGTAAATTAGACAAACAATATTATTATAATAATTATTTTTTTTAATTACTTTAATACATTTAATACATATATATAATATGATAGTAATCACGCAATTGAATCAAAAAGGGGGAGTAGGTAAAACCACCAATACAATTCATATTGGTGCAGAACTTGCTAAAAGAGGTTATAACGTTTTATTGATCGATGCTGATCAACAATGTGATTTAACAGAAAGTACTGGAGTAGTAGATTCCAAATATGATATTATTGATTTTTTAAACCGAAAACATGGATTTCGTTTAAAGAAAAGAAGTCACAATTTTTTTGTTCTCCCAGGAAATCATAATTTTTTCCCTGATAAATTTAAAAGAGAAGATTTACAAAAAGCTATAACTGGAACTTGTACCGATGAAAATGGTGGTACGTTTTTATTAAAAGATCATTTCGATTTTATTTTTGTAGATGTTCCTCCTGAAGCAATTAAACCTAATATAACTTCGGCACCAGAAATGGGATTAATTGCGAGTGATTATTTTATAACTACATTATTTGCAGATCCTTCTTCTATTAAAAATTTAGATTGGTTTTTAGAGAAAGCATTTAATATTAAAAAGAAGTATAATAATAAATTAAAAATAGCAGGGGTATATTTTGGAAACGTGCTACCAACTAGAAAATCTGTAGAAAGATATAAATCAAAAGTAGAAGAACTTTCAAAAGGATTGCTTTATAAAACGTACATTAGAATGGATGCCAAAATAATTGATGCTAGCGAAGAAGGAAAAACGATTTTTCAATACAGTCCTAATTGTAGGGCTGCCAAAGATTATGTACAATTAACTGATGAAATTTTAAAGTCTGTATCAAATGAGTAAAAAACAGTATAAACAGGAAACATTTGATGAAGATGTTTCTTTTTCTGGGGGTAAGAGTGGATTTAAAAATATATCAAGTGCTGCTGAAAAATTTAATTCAGACATTAAACCAATAAATCAACCTAAATCAGAAGAGAAAGAGAAAGGTTTTAAACTAGTTGTTCACTATCAAACTTTTGATAGATTTATGGTATGCCAAAGAAAATACGAAGACTTAATCTATAAAAAATTTAGAACTACAAGAGCAAGAAAATATTTTTTAACCGCAACAATACAGTATTGGGTGGATTATTTAAAATCTAATAACCTTTATAAAGAAGCACCAGGAAACTTTATTTATAATGCTACAAGAAAAGGACGTCGTAAAAAAAATGAAAGATCTTTTAGTAGTTCCGAGAAAGTGGAAGAGTTTTTTGGAATTTCAAACCAGATCTACACATCATATTTTGATTTAATGTTTAGCTTCGTTGAAGCAAATAATAAATTAGATCCATCTATATTTACTACAAGTTATTTCTTTTATGACTTAGTTGATTTTACTGAGAAGCATATTGATAAAATAATTCAATGGGAAATAGATAATTCTAATTTAACACCATACAATGAATAATATTTGTATTGTTACATATAACACATTAAAAATTATATCACTACTATAATATTATTAATATTATAAATATTTGTGTATAATATATAAATATTGTATTTTTATAAAGTTACTTATACATAGTATTATATTGAATATGAGCAAAAAAAACACCAAACAGGAGACTATCGATGAAGATGTTTCTTTTTCTAATAGTAAGACTAGTTTTAAAAACATATCTAGTGCTGCTGAAAAATTTAATTCTCCAGTAAATACTAAAAAAGATCATTCTAAACAACAGGGGTATGAGAGAGGAGTAAGGATTCAACTTCATAAAGATACATTAGCAATATTTTTTAAGTTGCGAAAAAAATATGAGTTGGCAATATTCAATGAAAATTATAAAACAGTTGATCAGAAACATTTTTTTGTAGCAATTATAGATTTCTATATAAACAAATTAATTAAGGAAGGTTTATATAATGAAGCTCCAGAAACATTTATTGCAAGTGTTACAAAGAAGGGAAGAAGAAGGAAGACGGAAAGATCTTGTTCAGCTGAAAATAGAGAAGATATATTTTTTGGAGTTTCATCAAAATCTTATAAAGACTATTTTGATATAATGTATAGCTTTATTAAAAACGATGAAACATTAGATCCAAGAGTGTTTTCTACAAGTTATTTTTTTTATGACTTAGTTGATTTTACTAAAAAAAATATTAAAGAAATTATAGAGTTAAGTTTAAATAAAATAAGGAATGAACAATCTTAGTTTAGAATTTACAAAACACAGGAAAATCTATCTTAAATCTTGGGCTTCTAAGTTACTAAACCTTGATATAGAAACCAGTAGTATATTTGATATAATTTCTATTAACATTCTAATAGTTCTTATTGATTACAAAGGCTTTGAAAACATCATTCCTGAAGATTTATCTATTAAACAATTAAAATATTTATCAATCATTGATAAATATGAAAATTATTTGAATGACCTGAATTTTGATAAATTAAGCAACGAACAGTTAAATGCATTAATATATCCAGTAAGATATTATATAGAAGAACCAGGAAGATATTACAAAGATAAACACAAACTTCTAATTTCTCAATAGCAAAAAAAGAGGAAAGATGTTCTTTTACAATTAAAACTATTTCAATAGTTAAATTTAGTTAAACTACGTTAAACCCGTAAGTAAAATACGGGTTTAACTTCTTCATTTTCAACACTATAAGATATTTTATTAGCAAAAAAAAGGTAGTTCTTGCGTTTTTTGACGTTTTTTGGGGAAATATTCCTCTGTTAAACCCTTGTTTTTCGTATAAAATCGTGCAAATTTACAAGCAAAATAGTTAAAATACACTATTAATAATTTTCTAATATATACATAGTTTTGCTTTGTAAATCAGTCATTTATTAAAATAACATGACCGATTTCTTAAAGTAATAATAATTAAATTTTTATATTATGAAAACTAATTCCTTTATATTGAGTATTCTTTTATTATTTTTAACATGTACGGTATTTACTAGTTGTGAAAACGATGAAGAAGATCTAATTGAAAATAAAGTAATCCCCGAAATAGCAAATGAAGATGACAATGCATATAATGCGCTTGGCGTGGACAAGGATAATGAAAGACCTGGATCGCAAGTCGATAATTAAAATTTTAAAAAATAACAAAGTATCGCAAGGTTCTAAAATCTTCGGTTCTTTTTTAATTATAGTATCTGGCTCTTTACTTTATTTGGATAAATTATTAGCTATGTTAAATATTGAAGGCTCGAATACCTATGGTTTTTCGAGCTTCAGTAATTTTACATGGAATTTCATGCAATCTATAGCTCCGGTTATAATGATAATAGCGTTTTTTCTGAAACCATATAAGATTACATTTACAGTTCCAATCTTTTGCTATTCTTTACAAGTTATTTGGATTTTTGGAATTGCACATTCTGATCAAAATATGCAATACTTATATTCAGGAGGGCTTGTCCTTCTTTATTTAATCATTATCGGCGTCTTAAAATATATCCTTTATTTAACTAATATTAGAAAAAAAGAACAAGATAAGTTTGTTGATTCTGCACAAAATGTCCTAGAAATATTGAAAGCAAAAGTATTGGAAAACCAAACTATTTAGTAATGGATCATTTAAAACAACTTAATAAAGAGATTCAAGAATTAGAAAATTCTTTATCAAAAGATGAAATAGCAATATCCCAAGCCATAAATAAATTTTCATCCTTACTTAATTCCTTCCAGGAGGATAATGATAATGACGATATTTCTTATAAAGAAACTTGGTCCGTCTTTTCTAAAGAACTTTATAGGGAAAATATGCGGATAAAGGAAAGAAGTAATAATTTAAATAAAATTATTCTTCTACTTGAATTAGGTATGAGGTTTAGTGACGATGAATTACGTAGAATTCTAGCTGAATAATTTAATGCGGACTTTTTTGATTTTTCAGAATTATATGTTCTTCATAAATACTGTTTCTTTCTTTAGACTTAACATTCTCTAATAAAAGTTTCATTTCTTCGCTTTTTAAAAAAGCTTCTTTCTTTTTAAAACAAAATTTAATACAATCTGATAAGGATAATTTATCAATTTTAGAAACATCCATATAAATTAAATCTGTTTTATTGTCTTGAACCAAATCATTTATATACTTTTCTACAACTGTACTAATTTTTGTTTTACCATTCTCCATGTTAATTATAGTCCTTCTTGAGACTTCAAGAAGTTCTGCCATACTATCAACAGTATACCCTAATAATTTCCTTTTTTCTTTAAATTCTGTTTTATCCATTTACTAAAAAGGCAAATTTTGCCTTGTTTTTTCTAAAAAAGTATTGTAATAGGGCAAATTTTGCCTATATTTGATGTAATAATTAAGTAAATATATACATTTTATACCCAAGAACGGCGATTCGATACTAAATAATGGACAAATTTTGCCCATTTACCAACACCACTATAAAAGTAATATTTTAATTGTTTAACTATGAAAAAAAAACGTGTAGACACAAAAAACAGAAAACGTCAATATTTAATAAATATTATTAAAAGACTAGGAATTAAAGTAGAAGACTTCATGTACTGTTTAGCAAATAATTCGGATTATGAGGTTTTCGTAAAAGAACTTTCTGATAGAATGTTTAAACAAGGGCATTCAGAAGAGGATGTAATTCAAGCAATCAACAAAAAAATGATGTTTTTATTACAATCCCGTTAATATAAATTACCCTGGTCCCCAGAACCCCTCCCAAATTTACCTTAACCTATAACGTAAACACATTTTTTAGTAAGAAGAGAAAACACCCTCTATAGATTTCTCTATGCAATTTATTTAAAAAAGCGAATTCATAAATTTAATTTGAATGGGAAAAAAGAAAACACCAAGAGAAAGGGTTGAATATTATTTAATAACCTACAAAAAAATACTATCTATTCGACCAATGGAAATATATCTTTCCTTACCAAAAGGAACTATACAAAATTTTGTAAAGCATCATAGAAAAATACAGGATGACCGTATTAAAATAATTGATTCATTCCTTTTAGATATCAGTTATGAATATATTAGAGAAACTGAAGGGAATTAATCTACTGTTGTTTATTTATTTTAGTTTTCAAAAGAATTCAAGTTATAATTTGTCAGCCAAAGTTAAAAATATGAAAACCAAACTCAATTTCGTTCCTGATTGCTTATTGGTTTTAATTTTTTTTTACGGCTTAAAAATTTAATAACATAAAATATCGGTATTATGAAAACTTCTAAAAAATCAAAAAAATCAACAGATTGGATTACGTTAATTCTTTTATTATTCATTTTTTGGGAGTAGATTTCTACTCCTTTTTTTATACCAAATCACCTATGTATTTTTGTCTGTTTCTAAGATAAACTAACCTGTTTAGATAAAGAATATAATAAAAACTCTAATACCTATAAAATCAAAGGGAAAAAGGGTTTAAATAACTGTTTATAAGTGATATATAAAATTTATAGAAAGTAAAAAACTATAAATAAAAAAAATATTATTATTATTATTAATATTTGTGTATAATATAAAATATTCGTATATTTACTATGTAAAACAATAAGAAATAAACCTTTAATATTTTTAATTATGAACACACTAAAAAACAAAGTACAGTTAATCGGAAATTTAGGAAATGATCCAGAAGTAAAAGATTTAGAAGGAGGAAAGAAAGTTGCTAATTTCTCTATCGCGACTAATGATTATTATTACAATAAGCAAGGGGATAAGATTACAGATACACAATGGCATAATGTCGTTGCCTGGGGAAAAACTGCGGAAATTATTGAAAAGTACGCTAACAAGGGAGAAAAAGTAGCTATAGAAGGTAAATTAACTACACGTAGTTATGATGATAAAGAGGGTAATAAAAGATATGTTACCGAAGTTGTATGTCACGAAATTCTATTAATGAATTAATAAAATATCAGACCATAAAAGAGGGTGTGTCGTCCGGCAAGATTAGCACCCTCTCAACCTTTAATATTCTTAACTAATAAGAAATATCATGGCAAATTTAATACATTCCTTAATAAGGTTCATTGTATTCTCAAATAAAAAAACTAATCCAATTAGTTTAATTGAACCTAAAACTCAACCAGAAACAGATACAGGACTTGTTATTAAAAAAACAAGAAGAATGGATGCGGTTAGAGTTAAAGTATACACTAAATCTGAATTAGATGAAAATGGGAAACCATTTATAAAATCAATTTCTTTATTATCTAAGCTTACTACTAAAAGATATCAATTATGAAAAGTAAGCAATTTATATTGAATCAATTAGCTAGTTGTAAAAACTCATCGAACATATATTATCATTATTTAACTGAAGCATACTACACTAATGGTATAATACAACTAGCAGAGCTCTGTGAGTGCGACTGGTTTATTAATGAAGCATTAGTAATATGTGAATTATTTAAAGATCTAGTTCCCTTCATTACAATAGACTTTAAAAAAACAGACAACAACTCGAAAGTTATCTATTCAGATGGCGCAGCAAAAGAACTATATAGAAAAGAATATAACATAACTAATTTCCCTTTGGATAAACAAAGACTTTTCTTTTGTAACAATACATTACAATTACCAAACGAATTATAGGCAATACTTAACCTTTATAATATAAAAATGATATCTACACTATATATACAAGTTAAAAAGATATTTAAACTATTAACAAGAGATAATATTAAAAATTTAGCCAAAGGTGCAGCTTATGCTTGCCATAGGTGATTTAGTGTGTGTGAATATAAACCAGTCTCTAAAATGGATGAGACTGGTTTATTAAAAGTTAATACAATAAACCTTATTAAGGAATGTATGAAATAGACACTATTGAAAATGAATTGAACTACACCAAAAAAATGAAACAAAAACAAACAGGGAAAAATTCTGGATATCATTTAAAGGTTGGTTTCGCCCCTTTGAACTGCTGCTCTTTTCAAAACTAAACTAATTAATAAGAGAGTAGTAGTAATCGGGGAGATGCGTGATTAAATTAAGTATAATAAATTATTTATTAGATAATGGATAAGACACAACAACTTAAAAAATCATTCCAAATAGGAAAGCAAGCTTTTCTAGAAGGAAAAGCTCCAACACCAGAACATGATTCTAATCTGGTTAAATACTTCTTTGAATTGAATAATGATGAAAAGACAAAAGTAAGGGTTAAATATCAAGAAGCAAAAGCGATGTGGGTACAAGGTTATTATTTCAAAATGGAACATGATAAACAAAAACATAAAAATCCGATGAAAACATTTAAAATAAATAATACCAATAAATCTATTAAGGTTTTTTGTGTAGGTGTATTAACCACTGTTTTAAGTGTACTTTTTATTTTGGATTCCTTAAATGTGTTAATTATTGGAATATTACTATCTCTTACCCTCTCAATAATTCATTTTAATGTAATGGTATGGATCGAAAATAAACCCAAAAACAAGCCTGTCAGAGTGTCAGATAGTTTGAAAGATTCTCAAAAAAACCAACAATTCAATGAATACATGAACGATTTAAGAGATAAAAATTATGAACAACAATAGAAGAAAACGGATTGAAATTGTAAAAGATAAGATTACCTCTCTTTTGGAGGAATTACAATCTATTCAAGGAGAAGAAACCGAAGCTTTTGAAAACCTTCCTGAAAGCATCCAGTACAGCGAAAAAGGCGAGAAGATGGAAGAAGCTGCCGACACTTTACAAAACTTTATAGATACCGTAGAATCTGAAATTGAAGAACTAGAAGAATTATGAAAACACTAGATATTATAGAGCAGTTAAAAGAAAAAAAAGCCTATTCATATAACGATATGAAACGTCGTTTCAAATCAATGGAGCATAGAATAGTGATGCCTCCTTTAGTAGTAGAACGTTTTCTGGAATATTTTAATAATGATCTTATTTACACCTATGCTAAAAATGAAAAAGAACATAGTCCATTTATTGAAAATCTAAATTCTGCACTAGATGATTTAGCAGAGATAAGAGAGCTTGTAGAAAGTGATAAGTTTCCAAAAATGGATCAGTATGTAATGGAATTTTGTGTTAATAATTTGAAAGAAATCAAAGACCTTTTAATCAAGGAACAAAAAGCAAAATAATTATGACACAAGAAATATTTTATAAAGCGAAAATAACCTTTGATAAAAAATTTGATATAGACCAAATCAAAAAGGATTTAAACGAATTATTTATAGCTATGAAAATCTGTAAGGTTACAGACACTTCAATTGTCCTTGAAATAACTACAGAATATAATACCTATTACGATGCTATTAAAATTAAACGTTGGATTTTTGGAGAACTTCTTAGGGCAATAAATTTTGAAGTATTAACTGTTTTAGTATTTAAGGAGGAAGCAGAAATCTACGATTTAAAATGAATACAAAAATTAAAAAATAGCAATTAAAAACGGAGTTACAGAACGGCAAATTTTATCACTCCATCTTTTGTTTAACTAAATATTTATACACAATGAAAAATTCCTATCACATTCAGTTTTTAAAAATAGGTGTTTCAGGTAGCGAAGCCTACGACATAGAAGATCAGCTTCTAAAGTTTGAAACTTTCCCAACACGTAAGCGAGCAAGAAAATTCATAAGAGAACAGATCCAAAACGGAGGGTTTTAACGTTACTCCGGATATATAGCAAACTTTACTAAAGGAATTGAAATATATACAAACTTTTAATACTGCAATTATGAATAATAGAACAAAAACTATAGACCCTTTAGATCTCCCTTTATTTTCTTACAACGATTTGGCGGATAGATTCAGAATTATTCAAAGACAAATGCGACCACCTATTAAGGTCAGGGATAAATTCTTAGAATATTTCAAAAATGAAGTGCTTAATCATAGTACAAATACTAATGATCTGGAGTGCATTCTTGTGGAAGTCTTTAAAGGAGTTGCTTATTGTAAAGATGCAAGGGTTGAAATAGTAGATCACGATAATTTTAAAGACGAAGAATGAAAACTACACATGTTATTTTTAGGGCACTCAATTATTTAACCCGACTTATTTTATTTTATATTTTTCTCTATGGGTTATTATGGTTTTTAACGATTAGCTTCAAAGAAACTTCCTCTCTAAACATAGAAGATATTATGCTTATTCATCAGTTCTTTTTGATGTTTTCTTGTATATCCCCAGTTGTTGTAGGTCTGTATGATTTATTGCTCTATACCGCTAAACTTGATATAGATAGAGTAAATAAACTAAGGCAAACTAATTCTAATAGTATTTAATATGGAAACAATAGTATCAATACCAAAGTTTTGGGAGTTTGAAAAATCTATATGTCCTGGTTTAATTTCAGAGAAAGGACAAATTAAAATGGTAGTAGATCTACAAGGATTAAAATATGTTGGTATAGAATCTATAACCCCTCTAATAAGGAATGGGAGAAGAGAAAATATAATTCTTGCAATTCAGGCTATTCCTTTAGAGGTTTATTCAGGTGATTTAAAACCTTTAACATATAACGAACACTTTTTGGAGGTAAACCTAAAAAAAAGGAAGCATGGCTATAATGGAATGCTTGTTACTTTACAAAATTCAAAAGTTGTTCTTTCAGGAGAAAATATAAAAATAAAAGCTGAACAAAAACAGGAACAATTGTCAATATTTTAAATTATATACAATGAAAAATTTTAAACTAATAATAGCCCTTCTTTTATTTGCTAACTTAACTGCACAAACAAAAGTTAGCGCTACAGATTTTGAAAAATCTTTTATTATTCTTAATTATAAAGAGGTTTATAAATGGCAAGGGTTTACTAGAAACAATGTGCTTGTTTTTGGAGTAACACCAACAGAAGTTTTAGCCCAATCAAAAATTGATGATTTCAACAAGAGAAATTGGAATACAAACTATAGAATAGTTCACTCTACTATTATTAAAGATACAGTAAAACATATAGGGTATGAAGATTATTTTAAAGTCTTTAATAAACGTTTTCCTAAAGGTTATTACTTACTTTCTGTTAAGGAACATATAGCAACAGAAATTTATAAAAAAGAAGGATTGTTTCAAGCAATAGATTATTATCGAAAAGCAAAAAGAATACCTTATCTAGCTTCTAAAACTCACCTTGAAAATTTATTATATAACTTGTCTCAGTACAGAATAAATTTTTCATTTAATAAAGAGGGTGAAAGTAATTAATTATTAGATTTATGTTATGGTCAAGGTCTATCAAAAAAAAACAGATAAAGCAACAGATGATTTTGGAGAAATCACCTTTGATAATTCTAAGGTTTTTAAGATTCACAGTAGTTCAAAAGTTTTTAAAAAGAAACATTTTTATTATAAAACAATACTTTTTTAAACCTAAGTTATATTGAGAGTTCATATCAAATTGTATAGATAAGAAGGTCAATTTAAACTCTTTAAAACTTGATAAACGTCAAGGAAAATTGGTATTTTTATAAATAACTAAATATTATTACTATGTATAATCTTTCAACAGGTGTTTTTTCGGCGAGAAACACCACCGAGCAAATTGTATGGAGTGGATCTTCTACTCAGCTCACAAACTTTAAACATTATTTTACTTCTGGATTATTAGCTTTTTTTATTCTGATGTATTTTTCTTTAACAGGTACGGTGTACGTTCTTTTTGCATTATTAGTTCCCTTATTTGTTGTTGTATGGTCTACGCTAAGTATTAAGTATACAGTATATGTTTTAACTAACGAGAGAATTGTAAAACAACACGGAATATTAGATAGACATATTTATGAAATTGAACTCTACAGAGTTAAAGACGTTCATTTACATAAGCCTTTTTTCTTAAGAATTTTTAGGTTTGGAAATATTCAATTAATTACATCTCAAAAATCTACTGAGAACTTCATTCTTCCAGGTATTAAAGATTCTAATGCTTTAAGAGAGCAAATTCGGAAAATGGTAGAAGAAAGACGTTTAGAAAGGGGTGTAAGAGAATTTGACACTAATTAATGCTTTATTTTTAGAAACGCTTTTTATTCTAGAAAGGGATCCAACCTATCTAGAATAATTAGGGGTATTGCTTTTTTGGATTGGTTTCGGCTAGATCGAGAGACATACTATACATAAACATTGATGCAATGTAAAGAACGTAAAATCTTCCCTTAAAATTTATCTGCTTAAAAAATGACATTAACCCCACTTCCTTCGTCAGGTGGCCCCATCCAATTTTTCAATTGAAAATTTTAGATGAAATTTTACTAACCTTTTTTAACTGCAAAATATTTATTAATACTAAAATATAAAATTATGAAAAATTCAATTTTAACATTCGTTTTTATCCTATTAATAGGCTTTTGTGGTTATTCTCAAACAGGTAAAGTTATCAAAGTTAAGGATGGAGATACCGTTGTTATACTTGACAAAGATAATGTTCAACATACCATTAGAGTTGCCGATATTGATTGCCCTGAAAAAAACCAGCCTTATGGTAAAAAAGCGAAATGGTTTACATCAGATCAAATATATCTTAAAACAGTTGTTGTTAAAGCTAAAAAGAAAGATAAATACGGTAGAACAATAGGCTTTATACTATACGAAAACAAAAACTTATCACTAGAACTTCTTAAAGCAGGATTAGCATGGCACTACAAATACTATTCCAATGATAAAGAAATGGCAAGATTAGAAAACATTGCTAAAAATAACAATAAAGGATTATGGGCAGAATCTAACCCAATAAATCCTTATAACTGGAGAAAAGGGCAGAGGAATTAATCCTCTGCTTTTTTACTTAAAAACAAATTATGGAATCTATATACATTATACTATTATCAATACTTATTATAATACTACTATTAGGTAAAAGAAAGTATAATAAGCACACGAGAAATATAAAAAAAGCAAATAAAATTATTAATAAACTAACTAACTTAGAATATCCTGGACAAAAAATCAAATACCTGAGAAAAATAGATCCCTTTGTTTTTGAAGAGCTACTACTAACATCATTTAAAACTAAAGGGTATAAAATTAAGAGAAATAAAAAATATACCGGAGATGGAGGAATAGATGGAATCATTTATGACTCAAATAAAAACAAAATAATTATTCAAGCAAAGCGATATTCTGGATACGTTAATCTTCAGGATCTTTATGAGTTTAATAATTTAGTATATAGTAACAAAGCTTATAAAGGTTATTTTGTGCATACCGGAAAAACAGGAAAAAAAGCACATAAACATTTTAAAAATTCTAATATTGAAATTATAAGTGGTTCAAGTCTAATTAATTTAATAGAGAATAAGACACTTTAAACCGGTTTCTATAAAAAGAGGGATCGAACCTCTTTTTATAGATGCGTTTCAATCAATATTGGTACTAAGGTCAGCTCGTTCGATTTACCAAAAAATTTATCTGCTTAAAAAATGGTATTAACCCACTTCCTTCGTCAGGGGAACCCATCCAATTTTTCAATTGAAAATTTTAGCGAAAATCTCATCTAACACTGTATTACGCACAAATATTAATTAAACTTTAAATTTTATTATCATGTGTAATTTACTAAATCAAGAATTCATAGAAATAGATTCAGGAATCATCTTTCTAATAACAGAAGTAAAACAAAAAAAATCTGAGCCTTTTGTTTTTTATCAATCTATATGGGATGAGAATAGAAAAGAGTCTTTTTCCTTATCCTCCTTTATAACGAAAATAGATAACGGAGAATTAGCTAAACTTCCATAATAGAATTAGACCACTATCGTAAGATAGTGGTTTTTATTACATACTAGTTCGATTTTAAAGTGGTATCGAACCACTTACAATCGTATTCTTTTCATAAAAGAAACAAAATAGTAATAGGAACGCGCTACGCGCTAGATATCAATCAATATTAGAGCAAATTTCAGCACGATTTGGTAACCAATAAAATTTAATGGGCATAAACAATTAAGGTATCTACTTCCTTGATTTTTACACAGCATAGCTGTTAAAATCTACGTTGCAAACACACCTGAATTCTTCACTTCAAAATTTTAGCGATACCAAAGTCTAACACTGGAAATCTGCGCAAATATTGTTTAACTAAAATTCAAAAATTATGGGATGGACTTCTTTTCACTACACAGATTCAACACATCAAGATTTTAATGCAAAAAAAGCATATGATTTTTGTATGAATGAGTTTGATAATCCGATGTGTACAATAGTAAAATTCTGGTTTCAAAAAGCCGAATCTAAGTTTGATAGACATACTGTTTATCTTGTCATTAATCACATTAATGAATATAATTTCATTATGGTGGTTTCAATAACTATCGATAATAATCACATTTTTTACAAAGAAACAACATCTTCAATGGGACCAGTAAAAGACAAGTGTCCAGTTGAGTTTCTTTCAATGGTTCCTTTACCTGAAAATCCAAGTTACGAATATGATTGGTTCATAAAAGTAAAGAAAAACAATATAAGGTATAAAAACCAAATAAATTAAAAATACAGGCTTTCCCTTCTGAGCCTTTAATCGGGAGGTTTTCAAATTTTTAAACTTTATTATAATTATGGAAAATAGAGAATCCCAACTATATAAATTATCTTGGAATAAAATAGATATTCAGATAAAATACACAAAAAATTATTGGAAATCTGCTAAAGTTTCTCACCTAGAAATCAAATCTGATGAACCACTGCCTTTTACAGAAACTGGATATAAATCTATATGGTTATACGAAGGAGAGTTAGAGGATTTAAGCATTACAGATTATGTTTTTAATGCACTGGAGATAGATTCTAAATCCAGTAAATGGCAAAAATATTTAAAAGAAAAAGAGATTTTAGAAATTAAGAAAACTCAATTATCATTATTTTAAATTAGAGCTTCGGCTCTTTTTTTGCTTGATAGTTCAAATAAAGGTATATATTTCCTGTACCGAATTTTAGCCCTGTAGAAAGGTTCAATACTCCATACCAAACAAATTTAACATCACTCTTTTCCTTTTCTTCATTCCTCCGGACACATATTCTATTAACTCTTAATCTTACATAAAATAGGAACGCTATACTAAGTTCATATCTTTTGAAAAAGAAACAAAATAGGACTCGCTTCACATTTATTACTCTTATACCACTGTCTATCGACGCGCTCTAAGAGTAATAAATACTACGCTCGATTATCAATCAATATATGCACTAATTTCAGCACGATTTGGTAACCAATAAAATTTAATGGGCGTAAACAATTAAGGTATCTACTTCCTTGATTTTTACACAGCATAGCTGTTAAAATCTACGTTGCAAACACACCTGAATTCTTCACTTCAAAATTTTAGCGATACCAAAGTCTAACACTGCTCGACAGCGCAAATATTAATTAATCTTAAATTTGTTTATTATGAAAAATTCAAAATTCAAAGCTTCTGTAGGAATTATATTTTCTGAAATTGAAATTAAAAAACATAAAGCTTTATCACATATTGATTTAATAGCCTGTCAAAGATTAATCAACGGTAGTTATTTTTTTTTGCAGGGGATTAAGAATAAAGTAAAGGACACCATTTCCTGGACACAGGCAGATCGTAACACGTTAGATTTTATAGATATGTATTTTAAACAAACAGAAAATTCTTTAAAATATTATTTAGAAGGGGTTCCTACTAAATTCAAATCAGAACATAAAATAATGACAGATATAAAAAGCTTCATAGATCAATATTATTCTGTAATATCAGAATATCAAGAGACTACTGATGTTTTAGAATTTGAAGAAACACATCATCAAGTAAAAACAATCAAAGAACAATTTTTAACTTATATATCTTTAGTAATCAAACCTTATAGTGTAAGCAAGGAAATAGAAAAAAATATTTTTAAATTTCTAGACAAACACGAAGAATACCAATGTTACTATGAGTGCTCTCAACTTGCATTTAGTAGCATAGAAGGTGAAATAGAAAGGCTGAAGCTAATAAAAGAGATAATGGAATATCTAATGCTCTTTACCAAGAAACATATAGATTTTCATAGTTTCGAAGGAATTCCATATAACCAAGAATTATATCCAGAAGGTTATTTTCCTACCTTCATAGAAATATAGAAAAGAGCGCTTTTCGGTTGGGGAGTTAAGAACCGAATTAAGTTTTTTATAGGTCCTTTGTTTACAGCTCTGAAATATGGAATGTTCTTTGTTGGTAATATAAATTCAAATCCGATGCTCCATAGAGTGCCGGATTTTTTTATTTGATAGACATATCGTTTCTTGTGTTTTCGATTTTAAAGTGGTATCGAACCACTTACAATCGTAGAGGTATTCTTTTTTGCTTTAGCCCAGGCTAGACCGATATATATTATTAATCAATAATTGAGCAAAGATAAACCCGTAAAATCTTCCCTTAAAATTTATCTGCTTAAAAAATGACATTAACCCCACTTCCTTTGTCAGGGGGCCCCATCCAATTTTTCAATAGAAAATTTTAGATGAAATTTTACTAGCATTTGTAAGAACGCAAAATTATTGTTTAACTAAATTTTATACATTATGAAAACTATTTTAAGTACACCAGAATCAGCTTTGGAATTGAATGTTATCAATCCAATTGTATTAGGAAGAAACGGCGAAAATCTTCCTGTAGATGATTTCAATTTTAAGCCTTTTATCGAAGAAAAGAAAGTTCAAAAAGGAAATTCTTGGACAGATATAAAAGCTAATGTTGTAGAATTTCTTAAAACATTGCCCAGTGCGTGTGCATATGCTTGTCACCACTAAAATAATCAATTAGTTTTCAATTATCCCGCTATCTTCTCGATAGCGGGATTCTTTTTTTATAATAATACGTACCTTCAGGAATTACTCCTGTTTTTATATGTGGATTTAAAAAGATAAATATTCTTTTATCCCTTTGATTGAGAAAGTGAATTTTATCAATATATATATTTCTTTTTGCTTTAATAATTTCTACTTCTCTAAAAGCAACAGCAAAAGTATAGGGTTTTATTTTATGTTCTTTATAAAAATTCATTAGGTACTGAACAGCTAAAAATGATGGAACATAAAGCTGAGTCTCTTTTGGCAAATAATTAATTATTTGCCAAAAGCTCTTTTTCCCCGTTTTCTTAAGAATTTTTTTTACCCTTCCTATACCGCAATTATAAGCAGCTAATGCAAGTTCCCAATTTTTTAATTCCTTATATAAATATTTCAAATATCTACATGCTGCATCTGTAGATGCAACAGGATCATTAAATAGACTTACTTTGTTGTTTTCATACAATCCAAACTGTCTACCAGTAGGTCTCATAAATTGCCACAACCCTTGTGCACCAACCCTACTTGTAGCTTTGCTTTTTAAATTACTTTCAACAACGGTTAAATATTTCAATTCTTCAGGCAGACCGTATTGATCTAATTTTGCTTTAAATAAAGGAAAATAAAATTCCGCTAATCCCATTGTTTTTGGAAAACTTTTTCTTTTTTCAAATTTTCTAATTTGCTGCAGAACTAAGCTGTTATAATTAACTTTAATTTTATTTATAGTATTAAGCTTAATAATACGCTTTTCAATAAGCTTATCATCTTGTGCTTTTAAATTTTGAAAGCTTAAAAAGAAAAAGAAAAAACTAGTTAAGCAGATCTTTAACGTCTTGATCAAGATCAATGTCTTTTTTTTCTTTAAATACATCATCTAATGTCTTTTTCCTATACGGATCTTCTATTTCGTGATCTTCAATACTAAAATTAGTATCATCTTCAGTCTCCCATCCATTACTAAAAATAGTATCTTCTTCTTGTAGGTCATTTAATATCTTAGGATCTCTATCTACCTTTATTTCTTCAAGAACCTTTGGTTCTTCAAGTTTCCTTTTTAACAGCTTTTCTTTCTTTGAAAAGTACTTGTTAAAAAGGAAATATATTAAAATTGCTACAATACAATACACGGCTATAATGCCTATTTTGTATGTATAATCCATAAAATTATTAACTGTTTTCTTCCCTGTATTTGTTCAATAAATCATTGATTATTGAACTAGCTGATATTTTTTCGAATTTTTCTTTTCCAAAATTCTCTAAATTAGTTTCCATTACGTGTTTCATAAGAAAAGTATTATTCCCTTCATCAATTGTATAAGAAACATTAATTTTTTTTTGTTTCTTTTCTTCTTTTTGAGGAATTTCCTTTTTTTGTTGAACATCTTTTTTAGAACCTTCTTTTATTACTTCTTTTAAGCTCCCTGAAGGCTTCCTATTTTTCACATCATCTATTAATCCCATTACTATGCAGTTTTCTCTAAAAGCTCTTTTGTGAAAGAAATAAGACCATATTTCACATCGTCATATTCAGTCTGATAATCCAAAGGATAAAAAAAGCTCTTTGTTTCTATATATCTTTGTCTTTTTAAAATAATACTATCATAATATTTTATATTATTACTAGCACTTAATATTTCTTTAATTTTATTATGCTTTGAAACCCTATTCGCTTCTATTTTTAGAACTAAACAATAAATTGGAACAAGAGGAAAAACTTCTTCAATTGCTTCATAAAATTTTAAAGCTTCATTAATTTCATCCTGATCATTTGAATAAGGAACGACAATTTGATCAGCTTTTGAAAAAGCAGCTTTAGCTTCTTTTAAAGTTCTGTTTCCAAGATCAACAAAAACATAATCATAATTTTTATTCTGTATTTCTAAAAGTTTATCATCAAAATCTTCCATAAGACATTTTTCAACATCATTATCTACTATTTCTTTTTCTTCGATTGCTTTTAAAATTTTTTCAGGATCATTATTATATGATTTTAAAACCTTTTCTTTTTCCCCTTGATATTTTTCATACGTAGTCCACTGATAATCATCGCAGTCAATAATACATATTTTTTTATCGTAATAAGCAGAAAGAAAAGTTGCAGTGTTAATTGTAGTGGTTGTTTTAGCCACACCACCCTTGTGATTGTAAATGATTACAATTTTCATAATAGTATTTTTTTAAAGTTCGCCGTTAAAGTACCCTTTGAAAGAGCACTTAATAATATTTAGTTATATGCTAAAATAAGATATATTGTTCTAATACAAAACATTTTAACATTAGAGTATATATTAAAATAATATATACTATTATTTTATTTACATACATATTGAAATATTATTATCATATCTAAATAGATACTTTTACACTATATGTTTTTTTCATATTTCAATATATATTTAAAGAATATCTAAATATATAATAAAAAAACATGTATTAGAATAATTAACTTCTGAATCGTTATTCTTTTTTATGAACCATAAACACTCAAAGATTTCTTCTTTTTTTCCGTATTCCAAGATTAATTTGGTAAGCAGGATTATTATCTTTATATTGGATCATGATAACATACGTTATCTGCAAGGTGTATAAATGTCGGACATTTATTAATTTACTTTAACAAGTAATCGATTTTTAAAATGAAAAAAAAAAAGAAAAAACTAGGAAAACCAACGCTACCAGAGGGAGAAAAAAAGGTTAAAGTCAGTTTTAGAACACATCCTGATAATAAGAAAAAACTACAGGAAAAAGCTGATTTATCCTTTGGAGGAAATCTTAGTTTGTATATAAATTATATGCTTTCAGATAGAACAAACAGAGAAATTGAACTTTCTAATCAAGGGGAAAAGATAGATAGGTCTGTTTTTTACAGCATAGCAATGGAGTTAAATAAGATAGGAGCAAACCTTAATCAACTTACCAGAAAGGCTAATATGGGACACTTTGTAAATGATAATTTGGAAAAAAACCTACTTGAATTGACTTCAAAAAAAGAAGAACTCTTTGGATTACTTATTAATCACTTAGATAAAAACATACCAAATACTTAAAATGATAGGACAAATTGGACATACATCATGCATAGAATCTTTGGTGAATTATCATCAAAAAAAGATTAAGGAAGGTGTTGCCCAAATACTTCAGAGTCATAAAGTTCAAACCTATACATCTGGACAAATCAACGCTTCTTTTAGATCCTATTCTTATTTAAACGAAGAGAAAAATCCTTATACTCATATAAGCTTAAATTTTCATCCAAAAGATAATGAAAAATTAAGCGATACTCTTTATCAAAACCTTTCTAAAGAATACCTTGATCACCTAGGATATAACGATCAGCCTTTTTTACTTATAAAGCATACAGATCAAGATCATCCACACGTTCATATTATCACAACAACTATCAAGGATGATGGTAATAAAATACCCAAATTCAATGAGCGTTATAGATCTCAAAATATATCCAGGGAATTGGAATTAAAACATGGTCTTACAATTGTATCAAGTATAAAAGAAGAAAAAGATTATAGTGTTAACATAAGTAACAAATCAGATCTTAAAAATTATTTAAAAAGTTCTATAAAAGAAACACTTTCTTTAAAACCAAAACGTGAAGAAGATTTTATAAATATTCTTAAAAATCAGTACCAAATTGATATGTATAAAACTCCAAAAAAAGGGGTTTCATTTCATATTTTCGAAAAAGAAGGAGGTATAAACGTTCAACAGCATAACGGATTTGGAGTTAAAGGAATGTCGGGATCTTCTATTTATAAAGAATACTCATTGCCTAAAATAAAAGAAAAGCTACAGAACAATTTTAAAACAGCACCTAAACGATATAGAAATTTAAAACTTGCAGAAGAAAAATTAACAAACGAGCTGGAGTTCTTTTCTTCAGTAAAAATTGAAGATTCCAACTTTATTTTAGAATCAAAAGGATTAAAAACGTTTTCTGAAAATAAAAAAACCTATGTTATAGACACCAAAGGTAAAAACCTTTATGCCTCTAGAGATTTAAAAGGTTTTGATTTCACTATTTTCTCAAATGAAACCGTGCTTAATAAAGAAAAGCTCCCTAAGCTTTTTCATACAATTTCTGAAGAAGCGTTTTATACATATAAGCAAGATATTTCTCCTTATTTAAAGGAAAGCATCTTTATAGATAAAATAGCTTTAAAAGATACTTTTCTATCTTATATAGACACATCTGATACCTTTAAGGCTTATGAACCATATATAACAAAAAATCAAATTGAAATATTAGAAAAAAGTGCAGCTGCATATTTCAGTAATAAATACTCTGCTATTGAAGCTATTAAAAAGAGTGAAGAGTTAACTGAAAAAGATTTAAAACAACTAGTTATTTCATTTGCTCGATCTAACAATATTCCTTTTACAAAACTTAACAACCTAATGGAACTTGTTGATATTAAAGAACAATATACTCAGCATAATACTATTAGAAATACCGTTACTTTAATTCAAGCAATTCAACAAGAAATATCACCCCCAAAAGATAGTTCAAAGAAAGCTTACGTTACATCAGGTTCCATATTCCAACATCAAAATTATTTTAATAGAGAAGATCTTTCTCCAGAACAAAAGAAGCATTACGAGAAAGTAGTCTCTGGACCTTATATAAAATCTGTTTTATATTATGTAAAAGCTAACATGATATCTCCTGAAGATTTCATTAAAATGTTTAATAATAGAGGTATTAGAATTCATGTAGAAGTTAATGAAAGAGGAAAGGAAAGTATATCAGCATCAATTGAGAATTTCGAATATAAAATACAGCTGAGAGGTGTTAAAGAATTTATTTTAGAAACATTAAAAAAGACTGATCAAAATGTTGAAAATGATCTAAAAAACATACAATTTAAAAAGGCTCTTGATGATGATTATGGTCCAACTTTACATTATCTATATAAGCAAGGAGGTATATCAAATGAGTTAGCAGCTGCTTACGAAAAAACAACACACTTTAAAGAGGAAACGACAAAAGAAGAGATAAGAAGTTTATTACAAGAAAAATACTATGAATATAGAAAGGAATATTCATCGAACTATGAAAGTGAATTCATTCCTTATTTTGTAAACAATATAGAAGAATTTAAAGAATTCATAGGAAGCAATAAACTTCTAGAAGAAGAATCATACAGTGATCTATTTGATTCTTTTGTAGAAAAAAAATCTAGTAACGAATACCTTCGAGAAACATCAAGGAAAGAAGAAGAAAGACTTATTAATAAAGGAAAACTAGCAAGGAAAACGGGATCTACAGACTTAGCTGGTTTATTAGGAATAAAAGGAGAGGGTGAATATAAGACAGATTTTAACGGTAAATATAGAATTCAACTAAAAGGAGAGTTTTCTCCAGGTTTAAAAAACCTTCAGGAAGCTTCCTATTTCAAATATTACTCTTCTGTTTTTGAGTCCGCATCAAAGCAAATTTTTTATGACCAAGAAGAATATAGAAAAGATCCTACAGGCATTTTGGTCTACAATGAATTTGAAAAATTTATACCAGAAAAACATAAAGATTTATATAAAAACCTCTTTATAAAAAACTACCTGAAACATTATCTTGATGTTATTAAAAACTTTAAAGAGATAGAACCTAATAGCATTTCGTTATATCTAAACATCAAAGGCATTAATATTGAACACGATAAGAAAGAAATTAAACTATCCTTTATAGGGAATGAGATTAAATTTGATTTAAAAGAATTAGAACCATCACTTTATGAAAAACTTAAAAACATTACTTTTTCGTCAACAGAAATTCTTACAAAAGAATCTGTTTATGAACAGGTTCAGTTTAATTTAGCGATTGAAAATGGGAATTATGATAGTGCTGCATATTTATTAAAGCATACAAATGCTAAATTATTATTATCTTCAGAAGACAAAAAAGAGCATCAAGAATTATTAAACAAAGCTATACTGAAGGTTGAAATAAAGACATCTCTTAACGATAGTTATTATTCTCTTTATAAAGAGTCTGGATTTAATTATGAAAGTGATTTTTTAGTAAGTGTATATTCAAATACTGATAAGTTTGTCAACTATTTTAAAAACACTGGAGAGTTTGACACTGAAACTTATAATGATACTTTGCAGGAATATTTAAGAGCTAAACTTAGTATTGATAATTTAAACAATGTAGTTGAAAAAGAAGAAATTCAATTTACTTCAAAAATTGAATTAGCAAATCAAATAGGCGAAAAGGATTTAGCTGCCTTATTTGGTGTAATACAAATTGATGATAACACTGTTAGTGATTATCATGGGAAGTATACTACATCTCATAATATGAATATTACTGAATCAACAAAAAACCTTCAAAAACAACCTTATTTTAAATATTACTCTGGGGTTTTCGAAAGAACTTCTAAAGAAATGTTTAATGGAGAAGAAACGGTTTTAGATCCAAACGGAATACTAGTATATAGAGAATTTGAACACTTAATACCTGAGCAGCACAAGAAAGACTATCTAAATTCTTTTACCTCTAACTATATTAACTATTATGTAAACAAAATGAGTACATACAATTTCACATCTAGTGAAGAAAAAATTAATTATTTAAACTCAAAGGGAATAAGAATTATAAAGTCAGACAAAGAAGGTACCTCTTTAAAAATAGTAAAGTATCCGGAGCATACCACTATTAACCTCGAAAGCTTGAAATTAAATAAGGTTAGTACAGATGAACAAATAGCTTATTTCCGGTCAAACGGATTCCTTAAAGAATCTTCTTTCTATAAACAGATAGAGTTTAATAATGCTATTGAAAACGGTAATTATATGGGAGCAGCTTGGTTGTTAAAGAAAAACGAAGCAAAAAACTTACTGTCTTCTAAGGAACTGGAAGAGCATAAAGAAGCTCTTAACAAAGCTTTGAAAGATATAACTCCAAATACCCTCTACACGGATATACTAGCTATTAGTAAAATAGTATTGGATGATAAATCACAAGGAGGACCAGGGAATAAAAACAACAAAAAGAATAAAAAGAAAAGGAGAAAACTTTAAAATACATCCTATCTATTTTAATCCTTTTTTTTAATCTGGGTTAAATGTGTCAATTACAAAAGTAAATGCGAATAGTTTACAGAAGGGGTCTGTAAATTAAACTCTGTCTGATGGTTCAACTCTCAGGGGGCTAGCCCCCTGAGAGTTGGTTGCTAAATCCAATGGGATACGTTGTCCAAATTTAATATAAAGTTGTTGTACAGTCAAACTCCAGTTGTGTAGTGGAGCTGTCCATTTCTTTTCGATGTTCTTTGTGGCTAGGTAGACCAGTTTCAACAGAGCCATATCACTGGTAAAAGCTCCTTTGGTCTTGGTTACTTTGCGCACCTGGCGGTGGAACCCCTCCACAGCATTGGTGGTGTAGATAATCCTTCTGATGGGTTCTGAATACTTGAAATACTGTGAGAGATGTTCCCAGTTGCGCTCCCAGGATTCGATCACTACGGGATATTTATCTCCCCATTTTTCTGCCAAAATTAAGAGTTCGTCCTCGGCTACCTCTTTGCTGGTGGCGCGGTAGACCTTTTTGAGGTCTTTGATGAATTCCTTCTGATCCTTCGAAGCAATATACTTCAAGGAATTGCGAATCTGGTGGACAATACACAACTGAACCTCTGTCTTTGGAAAAATACTCAAAATGGCTTGGGTAAACCCCTTAAGGTTGTCCGTACAGGCAATTAGGATATCCTCTAAACCACGCTGTTGTAGATCAGTCAATACGGCAAGCCAGAAGTTGGCTCCTTCACTCTCTGAGATATACATGCCTAATACTTCCTTAAAGCCGTCTTTATTGATACCAAGCACATTATAGAGCGCCTTGTGCTGTATCTTACCATCTACCTTTACCTTGTAATGCATCGCATCCAACCATACAATGCAATATAGAGACTCCAAAGGACGACTCTGCCACGCTTTTACATCTGGAATGATTCGTTCGGTGATCTGGCTTAGAACCGTGTGGGAGATCTCCGTATCATACATCTCCTTGATATGGGTAGAGATGTCCCGATAGCTCATACCTAAACCATAGAGACCAATGATCTTCTCCGATAGGTTGTCTGCCAGAATCGTCTGTCGCTTCTTGACTAACTCCGGCTCAAAACTGCTCTGTCGATCCTGGGGGGTATCAATGTCAAAGCTGCCAAAACTACTCTTAAGAGTTTTCTTGCCTCGACCATTGCGCTTGTTTCCCTTTAAACGCTCTTTGGTGTCCAAATGAGCCTCCATCTCCCCTTCAAGAGCCTTCTCGATAACATTCTTTAACATCGGGGAAAAGGCTCCTCCTTCTCCAAATAAATTCTTCCCGGACTTGAATTGATCAAGTACAGTCTTCTCAAATTCTGATAACTCTGTTTTTCTCATTTTTGTTGTCTAAGTTAAATTAATCTATAATTACTCTTAGACAGAGTTCAGTTTACACCCTCTACAGAAGTAGTTCTGAAAAATTATCGTTTTATTGAACTTTTAGTTTTTAATTCCTAATGCATATTTTTCAAAATCAGAAAGACCATCAATATATTTTTCTCTTTTCGATCTGAAATCCAAATCGTAATCTTTTAAGTTTTCCTTAGCCCATTTCTTTTTAATATACATTTTCTCACCTTTGTAATATAAGGCATCCAAATTGTATAATCTTCGTACTAATAATTGAATACCATATTGAGATTTATTTGCAAGCATTTCTCTAGCACATAAATCATCAAAATCACAAGGTTTTGCATATATCAAAGCCGCTATATCATTGCGTAATATGGTTAATTCATTCATCGTTTATTTAGACTTTAGTTTTACAATTTTTCTTCAATAATTATTTTTTCAGAAGTTTTAGAATCAAAATAAAATTTAGCTTTTTCAAATGATTCGAAAGATTTCTCATCAGTCCAATAGATCTTCTCTTCGAATATATTATATGTAAACTGTACAACATAATACTCATTTCTATTAGTACCTTTTTTTTCAGATCGTCTTATTATCTGATAATATTTTGATACACCTTTTTTTGATAATAGATGTACAATATAAACTAACCCTACTGCAATCGGTAGAAAAACTATATAATTAGCAAAAGGAATAGAATCATAAAAAAATAGTAAAAACGCATATGATATAATCATATAGATGGTAATACTACCTATATTGTTTAAATGACTAAAATCTTTTTCTGTAGATTCTTTAATGTTTTCTTTCATCGTTTATTTAGGCTTTAAATAATTCTAATTGATTTGAGTTTTTTAATTTGTTTAATAACCATTCAACACTTTTTTTGTCTGAATATTGATTATCAAATCCTTTTTCTATTTTATTTTCCAACCACTTTATAGCGGTTTGTTTTATCTCTTCTATAGACACCTCTTTTCTAAATTGATCTACAAATCCACTCCAATTAAGACAGATATAAGAACTATATCTTTCCTCCGGGGGATACGATGTTATTTTGAAATAACACCTATTATCTTTTCGTATTTCATAGATCACTTGCCCCATCGTTTTTCTGAACTTTAGTTTTGTAGTTTTCGTTTCTTATCAGCTTCATACCTTTCAGGAAGAGAAATATATATTCGTATTGAAAACAAAAGAGCTTCTAATTTAGTTTCCGAATATTCTTTAGTGTTAAATGGATGTAATAAAGAAAAGTATTCTTTTCTTTTTGAAAGCTTAATTATATTTTTTAGGGTTATGTCTATATCACCAATATTTTCAAAACCTTTTTCCTCAATAAGAACAGTCAATATATCTATAGACTTTAAATCAAAGTAATCAAGCTCATTTTTATGATCGAGATTCAAAAGGTTTTTTGCCCATTTTTTTAGATATTGTTCTCTAGATTCTGTCATATTTACTATCGTTTAATTAGAGTTTTAGTTTGAATATTTGTTATTGCATTTTCTCTTTGCATTCTACTATATAAACTAATTACATCGTCTGCAGTACTTCCACTTCCAGAAGGTTTATATGCTTTGACACATAAAGTTTCAAATTGCACTATAAAGTTGATGAAGTTCCCAACAATAATTCTTCTTGTTGTAAATGGAACTTTAGATAAATCTAATGACTCTTTAATATTATCGTAAAACCGATCAGAAAGTATAGCCAATTTTGCTATTGTTTTAGGGTTCTCTATAGAACCTTCCAATAGATTTTTAACGTAGGCTTTTACTTTAGAATCAATGATTTTTCCCATGGTTTATTTAGACTTTAAGTTTATTGTGACTCCCCTCTTTTTTAAACTTTCTAAAAAATAGGGGACAGACTCTTTCGTTCCTTCAAAATAGATTTCACCTTCTAGATGTTCACATAAATTATGCTCGACCAAACAATTAAAAACTATTTCTTCCAAAGGGTTCAGTTTATTTCTTTCCATCGTTTATTTAGAGTTTATTTTTGAAATTATTCCAATTTCTTTTACTAGCTTGTTTTCGAACGAAGCTACTGCAGCAATCTCAATACTACCTATAATTACCCCATTATCATTTATAGATGTTCCTATGTTTATGTTAGGATCTTTCAGTCCAGTTTTATCTTTCTCTTTTTCTAACAATTCTATAAATTCACTGTATTTCATAATGTATCGGTTTTTTATACTTTCTTGTTATTTATTTTAAACATGGTTAATCATGTCCATATGGAAATTCTCAAGGTTGTTTTTTCCCCAATTAATAGCATCATTTATACAACTTACGCCTTCGAAAAAAATCCTATCTTTTTTAAATTTTTTTTCTTTATTTAGAAAATCTATAAAAACTTTATCATCTTTTTTATTTATATAAATATCATTCATGATTATCTTATCGTTTATTTAGACTTTTTTGAATATGTAAATATACGAATAATATATGTTATAACATATATTATTCGTTAATTATTTTATTGAAATCTTTGAATTTCAATTTTTTACAAAACCCAATAAATTTTGATAATGTAATATCATATTTATTTCTCTCAAGGTCAGAAACATTTCCTTGTGCAATCCCTACTTTTTCAGCAAATTGTTTTTGTGTTAGTCCTACTTCTTTTCGAAGTCGTTTTATATATTTTCCAGATCCCATATTACCACATGCGTTTTGCAATTTCTCTTTCTTCCCTTCCAATAACATTAGTATAAATGGACGTTGTTTTCAAATCAGAGTGCCCCATCCATTTCTGAAGCCTACTTTCGGGTACACCATTTACAATTGCATTTACTCCGAAAGCGTGACGTAACCCTTTGGGCATTCTATGTTTCCCTTCAGGAATACCTGCATCGATCATTACTTTTTTAATGATCTCGTATGAATGCTGCCGAGTCCAAGTCCAAAGAGGTTTTATAGCTTTCAATCCTCTACTTTTTTTAATCTTTATCAGATCATAAACAAGTACCAATGGATCTATCAATTCATTTGGAACAGGTACCGTTCTATAAACATCATTCTTTCTTTTTTTCAGGGATCTTAATAGTATCTGTTTTTGATCGAGGTCTATTCTACTTGGAGTAATCTCTAAAGCTTCGGAAATTCGACAACCTGTATATGCTAAAGTAAGGGCAAATGTCATTACTTTGTTGGGTTGTTCTTTTGCACAATCAATGAATAATTTCCGTTCCTCCGGAGTAAGGTATAAACGATCCCCATTCGTATCATATAGGCGCATTTCATTCATAGCCCTAAAATACAAAAATCTGACATTATTACTATGTAATGTCAGATAAAAGATTGAGCAAGGGTCAAACAAGCAAAATACCCGGTAGATATCAGCTGTCTGCAGAAACAAAAAATCTGACATTATTACTAATAGTGTCAAATCAGTTCATTTAAATGTCTTTTGGTAAACTATTAAATTGATATGAGATATTGAACTTTATTAGACAATCAAAAGCTTTTTTTTCGATTGTACATATAAACGTCCAATTAAATGAACTCCTTTAATTTTAAAATTTATATTCTAGGTCCAATCACTCAGGACATTTTTATTTGTTCAAGGGTGTTTACAACACCACTCACAAATAAATAGGTATCAATCAATATTGGAGCAAAGTTCAGCCCGTAAAATATTACGTTGACAAGCTCCAAAACAAAAAATGGCATTAACCCCACTTCTCTACGGTCAGGAGGTCCCATCCAATTTTTTCTTTCTCCCCTTGCACGAAATTTTACTATCACTGGAGATCCGCGCAAATATTGTTTAATCTAAAATTATAATTATGGAAAAATCAAATTTTGCAGCCTTTCAATTAGAGAAAGAAACAGATCGCCAAATTAATTTATACACTAAAAATGCTACTAATATTCATTCATTCTTTAGAGAAAATTGTAACTGCGTTGTATATACCTTCGAACGTCAAAATAAAAATAAAAAAGATATTCTGGCTTTAGGGTTTAAAGGACGATCAAACAAAAAGTCTTTTTTTGTAAGATTTGAAAATGTTGAACGTAGAAAAAAGTATATAGAAGATTTTTTTGATGGTGTACTTCAACGTTATCAAAGTGATCTTCAAAGAAAGAAAAAGGCAAAAGAACTTAAAACTAAAATGGCTGATTCTATAAAGGTAGGTACTATTTGTCAGGGATCATGGGGATATGAACAAACCAATCGAGAGTTTTATCAAGTGGTTGCTAAACCTTCTAAATTTAAGGTTGTTATTAGAGCTATTAGTGATGAAATAGTCCCTAACTCTCATGGACATGATAGCTGTTATGTAAAACCAATTAGAGATGACTTCTCAGGTGAAGAAGAAACCAAATTAATAACCCAATACGGAATTAAAATACATCGAAGTTGTACTGTTCATCCTTGTGATGAGAATGGAAAGTATTACAGAAGTTGGGGTTATTAATTAAAAACTTAGGCTTTTTCTCCTGAGCCTTCAATCAGGAGTTTTTATTAATCAAATTATAGTCAATTATGAAAGCGTTTAAAATTAATGGATATTTCAAACATGATAAATCCGAGTTTGAAAATTACATTGTTTGCGAGCAAGATTCTGTTCCTGAAGGTTTAATAGAAGAAGATATATTTTACTTTGGATTAAATGAAACTTCTATTAAAGAAATAATGTCTAATCCTGAAGAAAAAAATAATATGGATTTTATTATTACATCATATGAAATATACAAATACAAATATGTATGTAAATATTGTGGTTCCGATGATATTAAACACGATTCTCTTGCCGTATGGAACGAAGATATTCAAAAGTTTGAACTATCAACAATCTTTGATGCTGAGTTTTGCGAACAATGCGAAGGAGAAACGAAAACGAAAATACAATACTTATAAAAATAAGAGCTTCGGCTCTTATTTATGATTGAAAGTATAAATAAAGGTATGCATTTCGCGTACCTTTTTTACTTCCCTTTTCAAAGTTCAATATCCCATACCAAATAATAAAAATCCTCTTTTTTTCCTTTTGTTCATTCCTCCGGACACGTATTCTTCCAATTAAATGAACTTTTATTAAGTACTACCACCTCTATTTTTCCACAGGCAAAAGTACGTCCTCAGAACCACACACCATTTCGACAAGCTCATGGCTTTGCGAACCTTTCGGGCGTATAAGAGCATTGAGAAAAATAAATGTTTAATTGAAAATTTATAAAAAATGAAAACAATTCAAGTTAATGAACACTCAAATCTAATAGTAGGTAATGATATTAATAAAATAATAGACTATTGTATTCCTAGAATTAGAAAAATTAGCCAAGAGTATTATAGAAAAGAGATAAAAAACGATCTAGAAAAAAACGCTGAAAGCTGGATTGATATTCATGCGGGAATGGGTATGAGTAGTCATATTTTGTTAAGAGAAAATTTTTCAATAAAGCTTTTTCATATTCCTACAGAAAAACAATTAAAAAGACACCCTATTGTCGCCTATAAAGATAAGAATGGAGAGTTCACCAAAATTGGTCAGATAACTAAAAGATATGAGAATAAAGGTATTAAGCTTTATAACATATTTGGATCAATGGGATCTTTTATCAATGACGAATTAAGATTATTGAAATAATAAAAAAAGGCTTTCCCTCCTGAGCCTTCAATCAGGAGTTTTTTAACTTTTAAATCTAGAATATTATGGAAATAACAAAGAAATTAATTATAAATAAAAAATATATTATACCAAGTGGTTTAGGTGGAATATTTCAAATAAGATACCTAGGAAAGACTGATAATGGGAAATATAAATTTGAAAATGTTCAACCTCATTGGGATGGTTATGGTTCAATTTATACTTTTTCAGAAAATCAAGTAAATGAATCTGTAAAAGATACTCATTCAAATAGAACTAACATTTTATACAATTAGAGCTTCGGCTCTTTTTTTGATTGAAAGTATAATTAAACGTACGCATTTCGTATACCTTTTTTACTACCCTTTTCAAAGTTCAATACACCATACCAAATAATAAAATTACTCTTTTTTTCCTTTTGTTTGATATCTGGTACTTAGAACTATCCAATTAAATCAACTTCTAAAATTATCATTTTGCCCTGGTATCGAACCCAGTCAAAATGAATTTTTTTCATAAAAGAAACAAAATAGTAAGGGGCACTCTTCATTATCTATTTCTCTAACCTTTTTCACTATTAGTTAGAAATATTGTTAAAAAGGTTCGTTAACTTTTGCTAATACTATGCAACAATAATTTTAATTTTACAAATGGTGAAATCAGGAATTGATTTGTAAATTTGTTACTGAAATTAGGTTTGACTATTCAGTACCTTTTATAATCAAAAAACCTTTGTAACCAATACTCATTTCAATTATAAAGAAATTGAAGATTATAAAAGGAGCTTATCTGCTCAAAAGGTAGTAGGCATAAAAAAAAGCTGATTGTCCGCCAAGAAATCAGCTTTTGGTAAGTTTCTATGTTCAACCTAAGAACGTGCTACCACCAAAACGAAATGACCTTGGAAACTTTAATTTCGTTAGCTAGTTTAATCCTAGCGGCTATAGGTATTGTCATTAAATGGCTGTCTTATAGAAAAAAATAATATTTTATTTTTTAACCACCCTACGGGGTGGTCTTTTTTTTATACTACAAAAGTAATAAAAATTATCACCTTTTTGTTTAAAATAAATAATTTTTAACGATTCTTTATTTCATTTTCACCCCTCTTAGAGAGGATTCATAGACTTTTAATAACAACCCAACTACTAATTTATTAAAGCTTAAAAGTATAAATAAAAGTTTGTTTTTTTACACTTAGTATACTCTCCCTTTCTAAAAGCTTCAAGTGCTTCCCAGATAATCATTCCATAAAAAATACTTTTATTCTTATAAGCAAAGTAATTGTCAAAGGGAATGTTATGTTAAGGAAATATTCCTTTTTTTTGGAAAAAATCCTATTCTAAATAAGAAAAGGCATGAAATTTGCCCTATATTAATACAAAACAAAGAATCAAATTATTATTAACTAAATAGTATACATTATGAAAAACAAGCGGCATCAAAAAAAAAGCAATAATTGGCTTATAGCATTTTTACTTCTCCTGATTTTGTGGGATTAAGATTACACTTAGTAGTTAACAAAAATGATTACATTTATAAACTAAAATAAACTAATTAAATATAACACAATCATGAAAAACTTATTAATGATACTTAGTATCACTACTTTAATATTGACAGGCTGCTCTAATGATGATGATAATTCTGTAGATGGAGCTTTTTTGCAAACGTCAACGTCTAAATTAACACAAGAAGAACAAGATCCTGTTACATTTGTTAAAACCATAACAAATCAAGTAACTATTAAAGTAACTAGACAAAATAATTATACTGGAGTAATCAGCGCAAAAATCAAGTACGTTGGAGGATCTGATAATACGGTTTATACTGATCTTGAGGGTGCGGAAATTGATTTATCTGAATTTTCATCTTTAAAAAATGATGAAATAACTTTCTTAGTTACATTTACAGGTATTAATAAACCTCAATATATACATTTTGATTTAAGCGCAGAAGACTCTGAATTTGTATGGAATAAAAATGTAAGTTTTAATAATAGACTACAAAACTAATGAGTTGTTAGTTCACAATTAGTAAAATATTTTCTTCAAAAAAAATGCTGGTAATTTTACCAGCATTTTTGTATTTAAAGATAGCATTAAAAGATTTACTTTCATTCTGTTAATGTTTTAAAAGACAGCTCGGCTGCAGAACAATTTGGCTTTATGCTAGAACTATTTTTACAACCAGTCATAATAATTTCAAATTTATGTAATTGACCTTCAAAAGCAGGGTCTTCATTCACTTTAGGAATATATATAAACTTAATTTCTGAAGTGGTGTCTATTTCAATATTATCACCATTATTCACCACTTTACCTTTATAAGTTAGATCTCCTTTAGATGAAAAAAAAGAAACTTTAGCAGGCTCAATATTTGAAACGTTTACATCTATCGTTGCAATTATTTCTACTTGATCACCATAATTTATATTATCTATACTTGGAGATTTAATAGAAACTGAAACTATTTTTTCTTCAGGAAAAAAAGGACTAGGATCACCTTCATCGCAAGAAAGAAACAATATTATTAATACAGGTATATAAAATAATTTTTTCATAATTGTATAGTTGTTTTTCCTAATAGAAAAGCCTAATGATTTTCACTAGTTTTAGATTATTAAATAATAAATTTAACATTTTTATTCTTAATAACTGATTATTTAATAATCTAAAATGTTGATAGTCTACTTTTTCATTCTTTTCCCAAGATATCATGGGTCTACTATTACTGTTTTTGGAGCTGAAAGTTGCCCCTGATTTATAGCCCTTACAATATAGGTAATAGGAGGTGAATTTGAATCATTAACACAAGATACAGGGTTATTAAAAATACTACATATTCTTTCTAATCTCTTTTGTGTATTTCCAAAGTTTTGTTCAAAAAGAAAATTATCATTAGAATCATAAACTCTTAATTTAGAAAATCCTCCTCCTGATCCAGAATCTACTATACCTACCCTTATTTCATAATGATAAAAATAAGTTTTTCTTCCTGTTCTCGGATCTTCAGTAGTGTAACTATAAGTTCCTCCAGAAGCGCTAAACTCTCCTAAAGCATTTTTTATACTCACTTTTTTTGAAATTTCTTTTCTTTGCCCGAAATCATCTTCTACTACAAATTTAATATCTAAGTCTTCATCAGAGGAAGGGTCAAATGTAAATGTAGTAGTACCAGAAGGTAGGGGGAAATTAGAACCAACATTAGCCCCATTATATTTTAAAGTACCATTTCCAGAATTCAAAGTATAACTTACCAATCTATAATTTTGAATATCAGCACTAGCATTAACACTTAGTGTAAGATCAACTGTTTGATCATCGTATATAACCTCATTAGAAGCCGTAATACCTAGAGAATATGGTAAATCAGAAATATTAACCTTTGTTTTATAAGTATCATCATAACCTAAATTATTTATATATGTCCAAGTTATTGTATATGTTTTAGACTGTGAATAATCAAGGTAAAGAGCAGTGTTTCCTTGCGGTAAAGTGTAAGGCGATGGAAGCTGACTAGTATTACTTTGTCTTTTTATTTTACCGTTAGAATCATCTACAGTGTAAAATAATTTAGCATCTACATTTGTATTCGATGCCGTATAATTAAATTGAAAATCAGCCCTATTACCAGCTACAATATTTACATTTTCAGGAATACCTATAGAATAAGAAAAAGTATTTATTACTAAATCAACATCTGATTTTTCTGTTTTACCATTTGATGCTGTAACAACAAATTCTAAATTACTATTACCCCCTGTAGTTGCTTTAAAGCATCCTGTAAAATTACCAGGTCTTACTACTATAGGTGTATTTGTTGTGTATGATGTACCGTTATAAATAAACACTCCTGAAACATCAGCAGTCCAAATCATAGTATATGTTAGACTCTCTAAACCTTCAATTCTAAGGTTTTGATTTGTACATTCATTTACAAATGCTGTACTCGATGTCGATGCAGCTGTAAAAGTAAAATTAGTATTTATAAATGTTATTTTCTTTTCTATCTGAATAGGATTGTCATTTTTATCTTTTAGGATATATTGAATTGTATGTAACCCTTCTGAGTTCCCTGTATATTGAAGAGCGAAGGTTAAGTTAGTGATATTAGAAATTACCTGTCCTGGTGAATAAGTTGTCCCATTATATTTTAACGTACTTGAACCAGTTGTACTATAAACCAAAGAGTAAGGTGCACCGGATGGTCCATTCTCTGTAATTATAGAATTAAACGTAACTGTATTTCCAACCTCTATTTCCGTTGAAGTAGGAATGGCATCAAACAAAAATGAACCATCAACAACATTTACCGTAATTAAAACAGACGATTCATTTCCTCCTTGATCCCTTACAAAGAAACGAACTTTAGAGGTTTGTTCACTAGAAGAAGATCCTTTCCAAGAATAATTACCTGGTACAACATTATAAAGAGTTCCTGCACTTAAAATAGATCCATTATTTGTAATTTGTACATCTCCTTCCTCCACAACAAATCTTGCTTTATAAGTTCCTCCATTTCCTTGATCTTCATTTAGAATAAAATTATAATCATAACTTTGATCTACAAATACTGTAGTGGGATCTGCTGCCCCAGTAAATGAAAAATTAATATTTTTAACATCAAACACCAGGGTATCATTTTTTACTTGACCATTACTATCTTTTGTTGATACAACAAATTTAGATTCTCCAAATTCACTAAACTTTAAATTATAATTAAATGTTCCTTGTTCAATTTCTTCAAAGGAATCTTGTGGAATTTCTTCTGATTCATCAGCATTCATAATTTCACCTTCCCCTTGAATAATGTAAAATGCTCGTTTATAAGTAACATTTTTATCTTCACCGGTATTAAACAAACTAATAGATATTGGGCGGGATTCGTTTACATTTATATTATTAACTCCAGTTGATGCTTCGAGCGTATATTCATTGTGTTCAACCTTATAGCTAATATCTATAACTTTTTCTACTGAAGATAATTTATAGGTTTCTCTTACCTTATCAGTATTTATTTCACTACTTAAATAATAGAAATCATTATCTAATGATTCCAGTTCTATGAATTCATTTTCAGGAATGGCTTCACCATCTATGTTTTGATATTTTCCTTCACCACTTAAAACTTCATATTTAAACAAATATTTATTTGAAGAAACAAGTCTATCTGGTATAATTTTAGAATCTGTTTTTTTAGCATAATTTATTATAATGGTATCATTAAGAATTCTTTCAACTGTAAAGTCAAATTCGTCATGAACTTCTATATCATCTTTTGTACACGCAAACAGTAACATTAATACTACAAGCGTACTCCCTAATATTTTTATTGTATT
Source organism: Aquimarina sp. TRL1 (assembly GCF_013365535.1). Classification (NCBI taxonomy): domain Bacteria; kingdom Pseudomonadati; phylum Bacteroidota; class Flavobacteriia; order Flavobacteriales; family Flavobacteriaceae; genus Aquimarina; species Aquimarina sp. TRL1. The sequence goes on from NZ_CP053591.1 coordinate 40,132, forward strand.
TTTCATAATCTTGTTTTGTGTTTTTTTAAAGAAAGATTCTTAATCCACCCCCCGCATATATTGTAAAATCTCCTATATCTGAATTAATATGGTAGTATTCATTTGCTTTAATTATTAAAGAAACATTACCACTAATAAACATTTCGAACTCGCCCCCTATAAATGGACCATAAATAAAGCCTCCTTCAGAGTCTATTAAAGCTCCGTTATCCAATTCTTTTTTTCCATCATTAATTCTTTCAATTCCAGCGACTATACCACCACCTATATTAAAATTAAACTTATCAAACCTGTCAAGAGGAAAATTAAAGAAATAACCCAAATTGGCTGTAATTAAATTATAAGGTAACTTATAATCTTTTTTTTCAATATCAGAAGAAGAATACAAGACTGATAATTGAAAATAATTATTTAGTCGTGATTGCGACATATATAAATTGTATGAAGCGCTCACACCAAAGCCGTTTTCTGCATACCCCCCGGTAAAATCAATAGCATGTAAACTATCGTCCCTCAATTGAGCTGATGCCAAAACGCCGTAAAAAAGCATCAAATAAATAAGTGTTTTTTTCATTTCTTAATTAATTATAGTTAATAGGTTCATTTACTCTGTTGTAAAAAATAGGAATAAAGACATCCATAGCACCATTTCTTTCATCTATATCAAAATATACAGCCTTGTCTTTTCCAATTGTGAATTTAGATACTACGATAGTAAAATTTATGTCAGAATCAGGGTTAACTCTTTTTAACAGGTTATATTCTAATTCTGGTTTATAGGGTAATGGCTGGTATAATCTTTGTCCATCGGTATCCCCTGTTTTAAGTTTCCTTGCAAGCTTAGTAGAAGCTCTAAACATTTTTGTTTTAATAATATCATAAGGTTGTGTTCCGTTATTTTTTAAATTAAAAACGAAATACAACTCATCTTTATTAGTATAAATACCTTTAATTGTTAATTCAATCTGTTGTGATACAGCAGTACTTTTAAACCTAGAGTACTGAAGAGATGTTTCTGTCAATTCCTCTGAAATAGCTTTTAAATACTCTTTCTTGTTTGATAAATAAAGACTGTTGTCGGGACCTTTATAAAATTCTTTTTCATTTACTCCCTTTGATTTATCAGAATGATGAATATACCTGTTTTCCGCTTTTTTAACCCCTACTATTTGGGGATTACTGTTATTTGTAGGGGAACTAATCACAGATCCATTTACATTTGTTATCGCTGCGGATATAGGAATAACACGAGTGGTTTTCTTTGGTTTTTTGGTATTAATCATAGTTAAATCATAGATGTTCCCATCTATTGTTTCAACTTGTAAGTTTGTTTCATCTGTATAATCTTCTGCCTGATCATCATCATATTGAACACGTATGATTTTTCTACTGTCTCCTTGTTTAGGTTCTAAAACAGCAAAAATACCATTCCCTGGTTCTTTGTTTTTTACTTCTGAAGCAAAAATTACTTGGGTATTCTTGTTCGGAGAAACTTCTATTTTCTCCACTTTTGTTTGAGCTTTTAGCAAGCAAAAACTAAACAAAAACATAATTAAACTGATTTTCATACTTTTCTTTTTAATAATTTCTTAAAACCATTTCATAATCGTTGTCAAGAGGAACTTTTGTTAATTTATCTCTTCTATTAGAATTAATAACAGTGGTAATAGCTCTAGCTATTTGTGATTTAGTTAGTTTAGCAGCTTCTTCAAGACCTCCTTTTTGGAGCTCTCCTTTTAATTCCTGTTCTAATATTCCAGCTCTAGGAAGTAATAACCCTTCACTATCTAAACCAGGATCATATGCTTTTAAATTCACCGTTTGCCCTACTAGTTTTTCTACTACCATAAAAACCCTGTTATTTTTAACGCCTTTTACAATTCCCTTCATTTCAAACCCAGCATCATAATATTTTCCTTTGTATGTAAAAGGAGTAACCAATGTTAACTCTACCACATCATTAGGAAGTACTAAATGAGGTCTGTATACATATGCTCTTATCTCAATTTTTTCTTCACCATTGTTTTTAGAGGTTTTTGAAGACCTTCTTTCCTCACGAAGCTTCCTTTTTTCTTCTATTCGCAATAATCTTTCTTCTTCCGGTGTAAGCGCTTTTTCTAAACCCAAATTTGTTTCTGAAGAAGGGGTGTCAAGTTCCCACATATCATCATTCTTGTACGGATTAGAATTTTTTTTCGTTTTTTTTGTTTCCCCTAAATTGTCTAGCTTATTAAGTTCGTCTTCTAATTTCTTATGTTCTTTTTTCTTCTCAAATGGATTGTTTTCTTTTTCTTCAATTGCTTCTCTTTCTGAAAATATTGCAGAAACTTTCTTTTGAACAGTATCCAGCTTTACATTGAAATCTACATTGTCGCTATTAACAACCGGAATGGCTTCATTTTTAAAATTTTTATCCTCCGGAGCAAACAACCAACTCACCAACACAAAACCACCAACAAATAACCCAAGAATGATTAGCATTTTTTGAGTTTTTATTTTTTTTAGACCTTCTATGATTGACTTATCATGATTCATAACTCATTATATTTAAGGGTTTTTATCTTTTTAAATTCTTCAACAACATAATCCTCTATATACCAACCTTTATAATTACTATCAGTTTCTTTGTTGAGTCTTACGGTACCAGAAGCAACTAAACTTTTTATTATATAGTCATTGTTTCTTTTTACTTTAAGCTTTCCATTTACTTTAAACTTATATGGTTTAGAAGTAAAATCTATCTCTATATCTTCAGGGTTAATTATTGTTAATATAGAATACCCTCCAGCAATATTGGTTTCATAATATCCATCCTTCTCTAAAAATCTATGTAATACTTTAATAGACTTTCCTCCCATTTTTTCTGCTTGCTTATAATTCTTTTCAATATATTCCATATAGGGCTCTGAACTCCAAAACAGATTGTGGAACAATATTAAATGTCCAATAATTGAAGCCTGTTTTGGGTCTTCAAAATTTTCTACCAGATTTGCTTGTATAATTGAATAGTTATCCCAAACATACACCTGTTTTTTCATCTCTTTTAAGTTCTCACTTAGAGATTTATTGTTTAAAAAAACAGCCCCAATTGCTATTACCACAATGGCTATGCCAGAAACAATCATCGACACCATTGCAAATTTTTCCTTTGTACTTACGTTATTTAAAATTTTAATTTCCATACCCTATATACCTCCTGTTGCCATTTTTCGCATTGCTACCATTGCAATAGCTGCTACCTTTTTTGCTGTGCCTGAAGCTTGTGCCCCTTGTGTCATCGTATACTTAACCAACCCTGGGATTGATAAGTACATTAAAATAACACCAACAAAAAATATTATCCCCATAGCTTGCCTTGTTAATGTCTCGGCAGCCTCAGACCCTGATGAAATTACTCTAGGTGCAAAAACCTTATTTAGCATCTCTATTCCCACATAATCAACTAGATATATCAGAGGTATATACATGCAAACTTCTATTAATTTTGTTAACCATCCAATATAATTACCACTAAATTCGTTCAAAAACGATAAAGAGATGTTCAAAGGACCAAAAAGTGTTAAAATCACCAACTTAAAAAACATTTTTATCTTTAAATACATATATGCAATCAGAGAAACAAGGAAGCTTAACAATAGCAAAATCCTTACAATTCCCCCAAACACAGCATTAGATACAATTGTAGTAAGTGCCGTCCATCCTATTTCAGAAACTGAATTTTCTTCAAAACTCATTTCTGGAAACGTGAAAAAATGCTTTGCTTTATCAAAACTTTCTAGTACTGAAATTCTATTATCTAAAGAACTTGACCATTCAAATAACCCTACAACTACGTGATCATAATTGAATAGTAAAATAGCCAGAGGAATATAACCGACATATCCCTTCCAGTTCATAGGGTCATTATTTACATTCGCTAATATTTTAAGCAAAGCCCCGATAAAGGCGATGTATTTAAACACCTCCAAAACCTGATCTCCATACAGAAATACAATCTCTAACTGATCGTATATAAAAGTATTTAACAGATCCTTTAATTTTAATAAATAACTCTCCCCCATTATTAAAATCCTATAAGTTCAACTCGTGATTTTCTTTCTGCATTAATCATTTTTAAATAAGATTCATCTTGTTGTATTCTGCCTATATATTTTTTAAATACCCTAAGGGTCTCCTCTAACATTGTCTGTCTTTCATTCGCAGGAATAATACTATCATTCGCATTTAATAAATCATTTGTTTGTGTCCAAATTATAGTTATTTCAAGCACCATTTTTGTAAACCTTTTTTCTACCTTCGACTTTTCTCTTTCAGTAATATGTTTTAAATCTCCCATCCAATTCAGAACATTTCTTATTTCGTTTACAATCTGTTTTTTTTCACTCATAAGAGTTCGTTTTTGGTAACTTACCAGTCTGTTATCCGGAGCATTTTTATAAGAATTGATTTCTTCTTCTTTTAAATCTGAAAGCTTTTTTAAATGATCGTTCGAAGTTGTTAATTTTTTGTTGGTGTTCTCCACTTTGTTATTTAAGTTGCTCAACTTCAGATTAGCCTGATTTATATTTTGATTAAGAAGTGTTATTTGAAGATTTATAGCAGTTAGTTCCATCCCTGCAGCTGCATCTGTTACAGGTATTTGAGCTGATAATAAACATGGAAGTATTCCCAAAATGGCAGTAAGCCAATAAATTTGCTTTTTCATAATGTATACTATTTAGTTAAATAAAGGTTTCTTAATTTCCCCCGTATTGAATCGCCGTAAGACGAGGGTTATTATTATTCATCATATCTAATTTCTTTAATTTTAATTTTTCTTCGGGATTTGATTCGTATACCGATTTTTCTTCCAAAGAAACTTCATTGCCTAATGTAATTAAATGCTTCTTAGCGTAAATAAGCCCAAATTCTCTCATATTATAACCTTCAGGTAGTTTATTGTTTAAAGAAAACAATCGGTTCATTTGATGATCTGATAAAGAAAGAATTTCTTTTAAATATTCTTTTTTCCCTTTGTAGGATCTTATGTCTGAAACAATCCCAATTTCAGAGTTATTTATTACTGTATTTTTAATTATCTCAGAGTTAAAGAAATCCTCAATTTCCTGAGATGTAAAAATAGTAGCACCATTTTGCGACCTAACTGTTTTTATGGTGTCCTTCATAAAGTTCATTAAAATGGGTTTGTCCATCGCGGTCCAAGATTCATCATAATGAAGAAACTTTACTTTATCCAGAAGATCCGGATGATATAATTTTTCTTTATACAAATTCGTCAAAAGAAAAGTTACATTTGTAAATAACTTAGGATCGTCCTTTAATTCTTTTATTTGAAAAGTAGTGTATCGGTTAAAAACCAGATCAGCCAGCCTCTCGTCTCTAGAATTTAAAAGATAATCATATGTCCCTCCTTTGTAATAATTCTTTAATAAAAAGGTAATTGCATTTAATTTTATTTCCCCTTCTAAACCATTGTCTTTAATTATTTCCGGAGCGCACTCGCGGAAATAATCATAGTAAGAATTAAACCCATATTTATAGTTAATGTCACGATAGTACCCATTTGTAACCTCTGAAAACAAAGAAAAACTCAAATCATTCGCATACCCTGTCCTTGGATCATCAATTAAATTCAATAAAAAGTTTGAAATAAATGTTCGTTTGTCTGCAACTTCCTCTTGCGAATTTCCTGTTAACAAAAATGGGTTCATTCCAAACTTGGACCCTTTTGACACCTTAAAATAGAACCCGTCAAAATACTTAGTAGACCTTTCAAATGATGAAGACCCATCGATATTAAAAATATGGTTTTGTAAATAGTATTCTAATTCGAACATTTTATTTATTCCAAAAGATTTACCACTACCACTTTTACCTACCCCCCAGGCATTCCTATTTGTAATTAAACCTTTTCTAAACGGTTCATGAAAAGTGTCCCAATAAATAATATTTCCGGAGTTTGTATCTACATATCGGTTGCCAAAAGGAGCATTTCCTTTTGAATAATCTTCAAAATATGCTAACGATATCGCTGCTCCTTCAGTTAAGGGCATATAAAGATCTGCAGGTATACCAATTGCATTACCAGGACAACTTGCAAAATACAAGTCTTTTAAATCCGCTACATTCTCTTTTAATTTTAACTTAAAATTTTCTGAAGTAACCAAAGTTCCGTCTAGTATACCCACATTAACATGAGTCAAAACGATTTTTTGGCTATTGGTAACAATGTCTTCTTTAAACTCCTTTACCTGTTTTGCGTAAATTTTATTGTTTTCACTATCGATGCTTTCCCCTTTTTGTTCAGGTTTATTCCCATTTGCATCAGGTTGTAACCAAGCAGTAAAATTGTAAAGCCTGTTTTGTTTTTTCTTTAATTCCTTGAACATTTCTTCCTGACTAGGCAAATAAAAATATTCATTAAGTACATGATCATTATCTAGTTGCATCCCTAGTTCAGAGGTCGTAGACTTAAATATTTGCAAATCATCTGTTTGCTTCTCTTTAGATTCTACAAACTCGGAAAGATAATCGGTTAGATTATCAGCTTTTTGTAATGTGTAGTAACGTAATTGTCTCTCTCCTATAAAACACTTATTGTCTTTAAATGTTTTATCTCTATTTAAGCCAGAATGATCGAAATTCTTAAATAAATTTAATTCTCCAGTTTTATCTTTAATAAAGTCAGTTGAAGTAATTTCTTTTGCTTTGAAATAATCATTATTTAATAAAGATGCAACCATCTTTTTTTTACTGAAAAACTCCTCAATTTCTTCTTTAGAAATGTATTTTGAATCAATAGTTAATGAAAGAAATGATTTTTGTTCTTTATATAAATAAGTGTTGGTGTTTCTAGAATCATATTTTATGTAGTTTTCAGGAACTTTTGTGATGTAAATGTATGAAAGCTGCTTTCTTACTTTCCTTCCAGTAAAATGAATTCTGTTATACCGCTGTAAGTCTGTTTCATTTTCATTAGGTTCCGGATCATAAGTCTCTCCTATGAAAAAATTCTGCTTATGTACAATATAGTTCTGTTCTAATACTGAAAATAAACTTTCTAAAACATTTCTCATTGCAGAGTAATCGGCTGTGTCTTTAGTATACAAAGCTGGATATTCAACTCTGAAACCATAAGATAAACACCCTTTCTCTTTAGAAATCAGAGCGTTATTTTCTATTCCATATATGGGTATTGATTTATCCTTTAACAAAAAAGCTTCCATCCTTTTTAAGTATTATCATAGCCTCTGTTTTTATAACATCAGGCTTTTTTTTGTTAATTTTTCCTTTTTTGATATTGACTTTTTGGTTTATAACATCACGTCCTTTGAAATAGCTGAAATACAACACAGAAAGACCAACACATATCAACATACATAGTGTAGAAGGACCAAAAACCAATAACATAACACAACCTGTAATTGCAGTAGTTAGCAGAAATTGCATTGCTATTCCTCTTTCCATAAAAAGAAATCGTATTTCCTTTTGAATACCTTTATAAACTTTATATGTCTTTGGCTCAATCATATGGCAGAAAATTCCAGTTTATACACCGAAGATTTCTTGTGCAACAGCAATCAAAGTACCGACCACGCCTGCTATGATTGCCCATCGTCCTGCACTGAATCCAATATTAGATCCATTTCTGTCTGTAACAACAGAAGTTAAAATTAATATTAGCATTGCAATAAAACTTAAGTATTTTACAACATCTACAAACATTGTTGCTATTGTTGCTAGATTTCCTCGAAGATCCTGAAACAAGTTTACTATTTCACTCATTTTGATAATTTTAATGTATTAATATTTAGTTTTATGGGCGCTGTGAATTTGCCGTTCTGCCCTATACTGATTAATTACCTGTGACACGCATACGCGCACGCACTTGGAAGGGTTCTTACCCAAGCTATAAATTTCACTATTACAGCATTAATTAGGTTCTCAACTTCTTTGGTTTGATTGATTTTTTTAGTAATCATAAAATTTTCCATTTTGATAAAGTTTTAATATATACTATTTAGTTAAATAAAAAGAGCTCTTGAATTTGCCGTTCTGCTCGTTTATATGACAAATATAAATAAAAAAAATACACTAAAAACATTTTAGTGTATTTTTTTATATAAAAGTACTATAATGTATTTCTATCTTTTTATTTTATACGCTACTTTTTTTTTTAATTCTTCAGGCTTTCTTTTAATCTTTATACCCATTTTGTTTTTCAATTCATCATTCCAATCATTTCCCATTTTTGACTTATCAGTTTTTATCTTATGCATTGAAACAAATGAAACATTCTTAATTAGGGATCTTGAAAATGCACCCGCAACTCTTTTTATTTTTTCTTTTCCAGGAAACACCAAATGAAGTTTATTCTTTTCGCCTTCAATAGTTATAAACTTGTTTTCTCTTGCCAGTCTATAAGTTTTATTAAGGGCGTTATTTACCTGAATAAAAAATTTATGTATTTCAGCCTTTTTACTGTGGTCAAAGGTTTCAAAAGAAATTGATGGTTTTCCATCATATGAATCCATATGAAACCTATCCTTTTCTTCTGTCATTCTATTTATAAAAGCCAAATCATACTTCAATCCATCATAATCATTATCGGTTGCTAAAGACATTAAAACTTCGTTTTTGTCTATTCCTTCCTTTTCTAATTCTTTAAAAAGAGTATCTATTCTTGCTTCATAAAAGTTCCCGTTAGTTGAAAAATACCAAGTGTTTTTATTACTGTATGTATCTAGTTGTTTGTGAGATATTGCGTTTATAGCGGATTCCACAATCACAACTTTTTTAACCATATCTGGTTTATTAGAAAACCATAATAATTTGTCTTTACCAAAACAATATCCTTTGTTATAAGGTGTTTTTACCTCTGCTCCTTTTATCTCACCGTTTTCTAGTTTGGGAAAGAAAATGTTTTGATGTGTTTTTCCATAGTCGTCGGTATAATCATAAACATAAACTTTATCAACAAAAGCAGGGTCTAATAAAATATCATTACTGATGCCACGTCCATTAAGGTAATGGGGTTCTTCGCTCTCTATTGTTGCTGTTATAGGCTCTAAATTGCTATAGTCTTCTATTTTGAAAGGAGCAGTTTTTTTAGATGTTTTCTTAGTATATACGTGCTCTACATCAATAGCCTTCTTCCATTCTTTTGCTTTATTAAAAAAATCGTGTTTTTCTAATAGTTTATGAACATTGTAGTCACTCTTATTTTCTACCCGGTTTTTTAAAAACTGATACAAATCCCCTTTATCCTTTATATAGGTTTCATTTGAATATCTTGGAGTTTTGTATGTGTTTCCTTCTTTGTCGTTTTGATAAATTATAATTCTTTGCTTCCCTTTGTTCTCTTCAGAAATGTAATATTGTTCCCCTTTAGAGCCTGTAGAATTAGTACTCTTATCGTATATGACATTTTTTATTTCAAGCTCTTTTCTTATGGGATTTTTAGTGGTAAGCAAATCCCTTATGTCAAAAGTATCTCTGATCTTTTGATATATATCTTCTGTGTTTTTTGTACTTTTGTCCGTATTATGCATAATAGTAATGTATAATATTTAGTTAAATAAAAGGAGTATCGAATCGCCGTTCTGCATACTCCTTTTTTTTAAATTATCTATGGCACGCATACGCGCACGCACTAGGTAATGTTTTTGCCCAAGCAAAAATATTGTCTACCAATTGATTAAAATTAAATTGATTTCCTTTACTCTTTTTCAAAGGTGTTCTAGTTTCCTCCAAAAACGGTCTGAATTTTTCCCTTTTTTCAGGTATTTCCTCCTGCGATTCTTCTTTAACCTCATTGCCATTTTTATCCAGGCAAATAGGATCAATTACATCAATTTCTAATGAATAGTCTGTTTTTAAAACATTCTTCATAACGTATAAATATTTAGTTAAACAATGTGGAGCTTTGAATTTGCCGTTCTGCTCCTTTTCTTAAGTATATTAAAGGTTGAGAGGCGTTCTCTCGGTAATTCTAATTATAACTGTAAACTTCTTTTATGCTGTCAAACATGTTAAGTTTAAACTCTTTATCTACATTCTTAATAGGATTTTGATGAACATTCCAAAAGACTTCTTTAGGCTTAATTATTTTATATTCTTCGTCTTTAAATAAAAACTTTGACCCTAACACTAAAAAACCCTTAATTACATTTGCTATTTTTGGGAGTTCTACCACAAAATTTATATTTCCTAAATGATCCTTCCCTTGTGACAAGCCGATTAACTGGCTTATTTGGTTGCTTTCTATATCTTTCTCTACCACCTTCTTAAAGTTCTTTAGCTTTTCTAATAAAAGCTCACTCTGCTTGTTTACAGGAATGCTTAACTTATAAAAAGCCGTTCTATTTTTAACCTTTATATTAGAAAAGACACTTAAATAATTCAAGTCACTCCAGTAGCCTTTCAAACTGTCAGGAAAAGCAAGATATGTTTTCTTTATCCCTTTGGAACTTAACACCATACCAATAGTCCTTGCGTGATTTTCATTAAATTTCCCTTTAACAACTATATAGAAGAAAGTTTCTTTCTGGAGTTTCTTGAAAGCCAACATTTCATTAAATGAATTGAAAATTACAGCAGCGTCACTCTTTATACTTGGGTTTGTGAAATAGATACTCCTGTCTAATTCCGAAAACTTTAAAATACTTTCTTTTCTGGTTTCTTTATTAAGTGAAACAACACCTAGTATGTTTTTACCTCCCTTTATCCGTTCTTCATCCATAAAAAAGAAATAATGTATATTGGTTGTTTCTACGCTGTTAACCAGTGCATTGTCTTTCGTTTTTTCTGCTTCTTTTAATATGATTTGATATAAATTAAAGGAATCAATTTTCTTTAGGTTCTTTGGCTTATGCTTTTCTTCTTTATGAAGCTCCTTGAACATTATCATTCTCTCCTCCTCATTATATAAACTGGAATTTTCTGTTTTATAATAAAAAACGATTAAGTCATCACTATTACCCGTAAATTCCCCCGAAGCAGAGGAAAAATATCTTCTATTGTCTTTTGATGATTCAAAAACAAATAAATGAGATCCTTCTTTTGTAAACATTTGAAAATAATCACTCTCAACAACATTATTCTCTTTAAATCCTAAGTGAATTAATACCGATTCTATAAACATACACTATAATACTTTTTTTTAAATAAATATATTTTAATACATTTGTCAAACAAATATATGAAAAATTTCTTTTATGAAGAATTCTAGAATAGGTTATGCTTTCGGTTTGGCTTTTTTTTCACTGCTCTTTTGGATGGTATATATTAGAATTGTGTTCGACCCCTGGTTTAGTTCCATCTTTAAAGAAAACTTAATAACCGTTATATTACATTGGTTTATTTCAAAATTTGATCTTACCGAATATAAAATCAAATTAATGTGTGTGTTTATGACCGCAGCCATTTTTTATATATATAAATCCTATACCAAAACTAGACCTAACTTAAAAAATTACTATATCACCGGAGGTATTGCTTTACTTTTTATGTTTTATCCTTTTATCAATTTAAGAGCCCTGCCTCTTCCCATTGGGCTTTTTATAGGTTGTTGTTCTTTCCCTTTGTTTTTGTTTTGTGTTATCACTATTAAAAAAGTTATTTATAGTAAAAAGATTGATCAGGATCAATTTAATCTTGAAAATCAATCTTTTATGCAAGAAAAGGAAGTTATAGACACCAAATACTCACTTAATTATTTACTTGAATTTTATTATAACGGTAAAAAACATCTCGGAGCAATAAATATGGTAGAAATATTTAGATCTGTCTGGGTTTATGGAGTTATGGGGTCAGGAAAAACCTTTACGTTCTTATTACCCGCTATATATCAATTAATTAAAAAGGGGTTTTGTTTAGCAATTTATGATCACAAATTCCCTTCAATGTCGAAAAAAACATATGCTTTTTATAAAATACTTAAACCTAATGCTTCTTTCTTTCAAATGTGTTTTACAGATATGAGATATTCTAATAAATGTAATGCAATAGAACCTAAAAACATTCCTACTATAACGGATATAACCAATGTTTCTTTAACGATCTTAAAAAATCTTAAAGATAGCGATGAACGTGGTCATGCTTTTTTTGATGGTTCTGCAGAGGGGATTTGTACTTCTCTTATTGCTATTTTAAAAAAAATGCAATTCAAATACAACAAAGAAGTATGTTCTGTGCCTCATGTCATCATCTTGGCTTCTGTTAAAATAAAATATCTTTTGCCTATTCTTCTTTCTAATAGAGACATTCTTTTACAAGTAGCATCTCTAAGAGATGCTTTTGCAGGAGGTGCTGCAGAAGAACAACTTACCGGACAAACAGCAACTCTACAAAATAAACTTAAAAAATTAATCAATAAAGACTTTTTCTTTATTGCTTCCGGTAAAAGTGATTTTTCTCTGGATTTAAACGATCCTTATGACAAAAAAATTCTTACCATTGGAGCTCACGAAGATAAAGCCGAAGTATGCGCCCCCTATTCATCTCTGTATTTTGAAATTATATCAAAACTTACAAGTCAAGAAGGTAAATCACATTTTGCAATGGTAATAGATGAGTTTTCAAGTTTGTATTTTAAAAATTTTCTAAAATATCTAGAATTAGGTAGAGAACGTCTTTGTGCATTAATAGCAGGACTTCAAGGTGTTACACAGCTTTCTAAAAAATACAGCCCTAAAGAAGCAGAAACCATTCAAGAAATTCAAGGAACCGTTATTGCAGGAATGGCAGGCGCTAAAACTTCTAAAATGCTGTCAGAAAAATTGGGAAAAACAAATCAAAGACGGAGTTCCGTTACCGAATCATCAGAAAATGTTAGCGTTAGTCATAGCTTTTATGAAAGTGATTTAGTGCCTCCCTCTAGAATTGCTAATTTTTCTCCAGGAGAATTTACTGGCGTTATTGCAGATAAATTTGAAAATAAACTCCCACAAAAAAGATTTTTAGGAAATGTTCTTGAACATACCGAATCTACAAGCCTTAAGACTGATGTAGAACTCCCTCAGATTTATTCTTTTGATTCTCCACAAGTACAACAAAATATTAAAGATCATCTTAAAGAAATGAAAAAAATAAATCTCTTTTCTCTTTATAAAAAAGCAATATTATCTGGAGATTTTTCAAATCTCCCAGATAATATCACCTTTTATTTAGATTTCCTTAATTTGGATCAGCATTTTTTTAAGTCAGAACACAACCACATTAAATCAATGCAAGAGAAGGAACAAGATTTTGATATCAATACATATCTTAATACTTTTTTCTCTAAAAAACTTAAAACAACTGTGCTTGATAATGAAAAAGAATTATTCTTAGACCAATATATGGATAGCCTTTTTAACGATATTGAATTCTGGGTTAAAAAAGAATATCAAAGTGTTACAGGAAAGACTATCGATGATGATTTGTTTCAAATGGATGACTTTCAAGACCAACAAAAAGATTTACTTTATTTTTAAAATATGGATGATATAACTAAAAAAATTAATGACCTTAAAAACCAATTGGAAGATTACGCATTTCAAGATGGTGATGTAAATTATATTACCTCAAGACTTCGCGATATAAGAAAAGAATTGAATGAAAAAGATAAGGTCTTTGCTTCTAAAAATATATGTCAGGTTCTTGGAATTTCTCAACAAGCTTTTATAAGATTGGAAGGGGGGAAAGTTGCTTCTGACTATAAAAGTATTATTAAACTAATCAATATTTATAGTATGAAAGGATATAATCCATTATGGATTCTGAAAAAAGAAAATTTTTTTATTGATAAAATGGATGCCGATAATAATTTGATTTTAAACAAAAGCTCAGTTGAGATTGCAACTAATAATTTATTAACGGAAATGAAAAGAGTAAATGAACTTCAACAAGATGCTTTGGAGGAATTTAAAAATAGTATAAAATCATAAAGGGATAATAATATCTTGGGCGTTGCCTCCGGCCCAGGCTATCCGTTATATCTTTATTTAGCTTCTTAAAAAAGCTAAATAAAGGATGCCACTACTAATCCTTAACGCTTTTAGATTCTAAATGTAGCTCAAAGGGAAATTAAAAAATGATAAAAAACTAAAAAACAAAACGTTACATGGAAAAATACAAAAATATATTATTATTATTAATATAATTAATATTTGTGTATATTATAATAATTTAGTATCTTAGAGTAACTTAAAATCTAAATAGCACATGGCACTCACTGATATAGAACTAATTGATAAATATTGCGAAACCTGTTTACGTTTTATTAACCCCCAATTGTTTAGAGAAATACAAAACAGAGGACTCTATAATATTATTAATTACCTTCCTTCTAATGAAAAAGAGGCTAAATCTGTTGCTAGAGGAAGATTAGCAAAAATAGGAAAGTCCTTTGGTGATGCTGAAATTGATCAAATTGCAAATGAAATTCAGCGAGTAGAATTCTTAAGAAATGAATTAATTCAAATTAATATGGCTGATGCACATAAAGCAGAACCGATTCTAAAAGAAATGCTTGATCGAACTATGTTTATTAAAAATTATTACAAACAATGAGAGTGCATAAAAAAGATATAACAAAAGCGGTACCTGAATGGGTTATAAAACAAAAACAAGCTAATACTGTCTTTGTAAAAGATTTTATTGATCTTGCAATGAACGGAAAATTGGAACTTTCAGGAAATACTACGTTGCAAAAACTTATTCGATTAAAAATAGATGTTATTGATTTAGTTAATACAGCTCGTAAAAGCTTTATCGATAAAAACAAATGGTCTGAGTTTGTTGCTTTTTATAAAGATCTTGCAAACACCGATATTAAAAAGTCTAACCTAGATAAGTTGACAAAATATATTGAATTGTATAATTTAAGTATGGAAAAAGTTCATTATGAGGCTGATTAAGATACATAACGATAAAGAAGAATACGCAGCTGCGTATCAATATACTTCAAGCTTTGCTAAACAAATTATATTTGTTAAACATCAAGATGATGTTACTACAATTGACCTTCTTCTAAAAAATAAATTAGATAGACAAGCAGTATACATTATTGACCAACCTTTACACAACCACTTTATAACAACACTACATGATAGTTAATAGTTATTTTTCCGGGGCAGGTTTGTTTGATATTGGTTTTCATCTTGCAGGGGTGCCAATTCATAAATCTTATGAGATAGATCTTAATTGTTGTAAGGTTCAAAAACACAACCTTAATCACCAAGTAATACAATCTGATATCGCAAAAAAACTTGTTGCAGATGATAATAAAGCCGATGTTATGGTTTTTACTTATCCGTGTAAAAAGTATAGTAGTATTGCAGATATTCACGGAACACGAACAGGTGATGAACTTTTTCTACACGCACTAAGACATATGGCAATTTCATTACCTGAAGTATTTCTAATTGAAAATGTGCCAGGAATGAAAGCCTTTCCTGTTGTAATGGAAGCTATGACAAGACTACCCGGATATTATGTGAAAACGTTCTGTCCTATAAAAACCGAAACCTGGCTACCACAACGTAGAGATCGTTTAATCATTATTGGAAGTAAAAAACCATTTAACTGGAGAGAACCTAAAAAGGGAAAACGACCGCAGTTAAAGGATATTTTAGAACAAGATCCTAAAGTAACCTTGCCAAAGGCAATTAAAAAACGAATGAAAGGTATGTATAGAGATTTACCTATAATCTCAGACCCAGATAAAAATGATATTGCACCTACCTGTGTAGCACATTACGCTAAAGACAAATCTACTCGACTAGTTAAAGATAAAAGGTTTCCTCTACAAGTTAGACCTTATTCTGTTCGAGAATTTGCACGGCTTCAGGGAGTACCCGATTGGTTTGAATTTAATTGCCCAGATACTTACGCTTATGAAATGATAGGAAATGGCGTTTCTGTACCAGTAGGTATTTGGGCAGGAAATGAACTAAAAAGATATTTTAATTAAAAGTTCAAATAAACGATGGGAATTACAACAGTTATATGGGGGATTATATGTATTTGCTTAACCTATTTTATAATATCTAAGTTAGGAATAATTGAAAAATGGAAGGAAGAAAGAAGAATATCAAACCAAAAAATTAAAGAAGCGAAAGAAACTATTCGCTTAATAGATGAAGAACTGAAAAGAAGAGAAAATCAAAAGTCTAAATAAACGATTACATTATGTATAATATATTAAAAACAAACATCGAATTTAAGAATGGGAAAATTGATACAATCACTGTTCTTGTAGAAATATCCGAAAATGATATTAGAGCAATTCAAGCAACCACAAAACCAAGAAGTGGATACATGAATATTCCAGATCCAGCTAAACTTAACGAAGAATTATTACAGGAAGTAGCTGGATATGGAATGGAGGTTAACGCTTCTAATTATTTTCAACTAACATCAAACGATAAGCTATGAGCATAAAAAACTCTGGAGTTATAGGATTATACACCTGTAGCTGCCACTTATTTAAAAATTATGATGAAGCAAAAAAGGCGAAGAATCAGAAACTACCAATTGGTACCGGAGTTAAAAATAGATGTACGGGAATTATCGGAATAATAAATGAGTTTTGCAAACAAAAAGGATATGTTATTGTTAAGTATGGAAAATTACCTAAAGACCACCATCTAGAACATGTTCAAGAATTAATAAAATTAGAAAACTCTGATCAATTAGAACTATTTTAATAAAATTAAACTATGTATTATTCAGATACAATAAAGAGATGATAAAAAGAAATAGATTAATACAAAAAGCACTAGACTCTTTAGGATTAGTCTATGATAACTCTATTAAAGATTATCCCCTAAATAATAGAAAAGACTAGATTTTTTAATCTCTTATATAGAACAAGAAAAAAGAGAAATGGTTGATACTATAGAGAAAATGAATGAACTTATAGAAGATTGTAAAAAACTGATTGAAATTAAAGACAACGACCTAATTAATCTAGATTCTATAAAAAATCAAATTGAAGTGGAAGAATACAAAGAATTAAACCCTGGTAAAAACATTTTTAAAATTTAATAAACTTATAAGATTATGGGACTATCAAAAAGAAGTGTAGCTAAGGCTAAAGAAATACTATCCGAAATAATTGAAACTGACTGTATAAAAGAACTCCCATACGGAAAATGGGAATGTAAGGACACAGAAATCATATTATGTTATGACAGAAAATCCGATGGAGGTTACGAAAATGTTTTTGTCAATGTAAAAAACATCTCAGAAGATCAAAAAAATCACTTCAATACCAGAAAAAAGGAAATAGGGAATTCCTCTTTTCTAAAGGACCCTGATGAAAATAACATAACAACTTTAGGTTGGTTTTAAAGCTTATCTTTTTTTTATAATAGCTGTAATTCTTTATATAACCCTTTATGAAACAGATACCTGTATCAAATATTTAAGAAAGAATAAATAATTAACTTTGTTTACCCTTATTATGGAGTAGAACGGCAAATTCAAAACTCCACATTGTTTAACTAAATATTTATAGATTATGGATAATAATCCTCCTATAGAACTAAAGGCATTAAACTATGCTAAAAAGAATCACAAAGAAGTGATTCATCCATCAATAGAATTTTTTATAGCTGGATACACCCAGCGAGACACAGAACAATCCAAAAAAGAAGTTAATACTTTGAGTAAAGAACTTATTCTTTGTTCTGAAAAAGAAATACAAAATCTTCAAGAGTTGGTTGAAAAATATACTTCCAATGAAATTGAAAAAAGAAGAATTAAAGATCTTAAGGCGCTTATAGAATATCTTAAGCCCCACTCCATTTTTTAATATTACCCAAACACACTAAATCCAATAAAGTACTGTCTGTTTATTTATAAACAGAAGTGTTTTTAAGGCTTAAATAATACACATATAATGATCTATACGTATAAATATATCGTCGTAAACAATACTCCAAATGGACGAATTAAAGCAGGAAAAGGAACATTAGAAGAGCTTGAAAAAGTAATTCCTATTGAAATACTCTCAGTCCTTCAGCTATTTCAAAATGATGAAGGTCCATTAGAGTTAAAAATAAATACTGATGATGAAACCTACGAAATAAACAAAATTTAAATAAATTATTATGGAACCAAAAAAACAAAATATACTCATTAAAAAAAGAAACTATAGAATTATAGAATACTACCCTTCTAATGATCCAAGCGATAAAACCTTTGTACTACAAAAGAAATATAATTTAATGGGGTGGAGAGACTCTAAAAAGCCTGAGTTTTCTTCGACCAATAAACAAAAAGCTTTAGATAAAATTGAGCTTATGCTTAAATCTAATATAGAGAAAGCTATTGAACTTCATAATACCACCAGATACCCCTGGAAAACTGACAATATTTCTTCCCACAGTAAACCTTTAAAAATGGCTTTTCGACGACAGTATGGAACCTCATTGTCCTCAAAAGAAATAGATAAAATACATCAAGGTGTTAACCGGAAAGACAAAAGAACTAATCGTATATCTTTTTAAAATAACAAAGTATGTTTTGGATGAATAAAAAAAAGGAGAAGCTACAAAAAAAACTCAATGGTTTAGTTGATAAATACATTTCGCTTACAGAAGAACATTCAGAATTAGTAAAAATAATAGAAGACAAAACATTCTTACCTTCTATTATTTTTCATACCGGAGACTTAATTCATTATCAGCAAATTGATTATCAAGAGAAATATCCTAACAACGCTAAAATCTATGGGTATATAGGAACTATTTTAAGACATATTGGAGTTAAACCACACAGACAACATTTTACAGTCAATGATGTTCTTAATGAAAAGAGCTCAATAATAAATCTTGTAGATATTGATGTTTTATACGCTCTAAAAAAATTCAACGCAATTATGCTTATAGAACTAGTTACAACAATGCAAGGAAAAACAAAAGATAATGTTTTTAAGTCTGCAGTAAATAAAATCATTAATATATAGTAAAATGAATAATAAATATAAAATTAGAGAGATTTCTGCAGACAACATAGAGAATAATTACCGATTATTTATAAATGATTTTTATAACGATAGGTACAGAGGAAACATTATATATATAATTCAAATTCACTAATACAAATAAAATAGTCAGATGCCAAAAATAAAAATCATTAAGTCCAGCCCCATTATGTGGTATAAAGATAAAATAGGGCATGTTTACAATGTTATTGATGCAGGACCAACACATTACGAGTTTAAAACAAAATATGCTATTTTTAAAGATGATGCAGAAGAAATAGCATAACTTCTTCCCTTTGAATTTGAAGGATTATTTTTCCCCTTTTCTGTTGTTTTATTTCGATTTGAGATAGGTATCGAACCTATCCCTAATCGTTTGGGTGTTTTGTGTTTTTATGGACTTTAATAGGTCGATGGGGGATATCAATACAATATTTACACTAAGATAAACTCGTTCAATACTCCCATCAAAAGAGACTTAAAAATTAAGGTATCTACTTCCTTGATTTTTACACAGCATAGCTGTTAAAATCTACGTTGCAAAAACTCCATGAATTTCCAAGCTTCCTTTTGAGCTGAGATTTCTCTTCCGTTTGAAACACGCGAAAATATTGTTTAATCAAAATGAATTTTCGTATGAATCACACAGAAACATTAGGAACAGCTCCTACAGGTCAACTATTTTTAAATTTTAACAGCTTCAATGACCCTTTGTATAAAGCTGCAGACTTGGAAAGCATTATTAGTACTTTACCTGAGTTATATCCAGAACAGCAATTCGATGTTTTAAAAGCAGAAAAAAGATTTCTGGAAGGAAAAGGAATACTTTTTACAAATGGAACTGGTACCGGAAAGACTTTTGTAGGTTTGGGAATAGCAAAGAGGTTCAGTCAACAATTAAAAAACAATACTATAATAGTTGTTCCCACAGACAAAAAGGCTAAAGACTGGATTGTTGAAGGAACTTTATTAGGTTTAAACATAAGGCAGTTAGAAAATATTTATGATATAAAATCAGGAATAATTGTTACAACTTATTCTAATTTTTATCAGAATGAAAAATTAATAAACACTCATTTTGATTTGGTTATTTATGATGAATGCCATTATTTATTACAAAATGCATCAGGAAACTACACAGAAGCATTAAAAAAGCACAAGGACGTTGCAAAACTGCCCTCTTCATTTGATGAAAAATTCAGAAGAAAATTAAAAAAATACTGTACGGATTATTCTAAAGAATATGACCGTAACATATTCAATATGGAAAAGTTCGAAAAAATGTATAACAAACAAATAACTGAATACATAAGTAAAACAAAAGTGGTCTTTTTATCAGCATCTCCTTTTGCTTATCATAAATCAGTGTTGCTTGGAGATGGCTGTTTATGGAATCTTTACGAAAAAACAGAAATGCTAGATGATGAGTTTAAAGGATATAATGAACCAGGTGATTATGAAAACTTTTTCATAGAAAATTTTGGTTATAAAATGCGCTATAACAAATTAACTGTTCCAGATAAAGAGGTAAATGTGGGATTAATGGAACGTAATTTCTATCAAAAATTTGAAGAAAAAGGAATTATATCTGGCAGACAAATAGAAGTTGATAAAGATTATTCAAGAGAGTTTATAATAGTAAATAGCAATATAGGAAAAAGAATAGATCAAGGAAAAGAACTTTTTTATTCTTCAGATTTCAGGGATAATTATGAATATCTGAGCAAGTACGTTGACAGAAAGTTTAATTATAATTATACAAACCAGTTATTAGAATGTATAAAAGCTAAAGAAATTATTTTCAGAATAAAAGAACACTTAAAATTAGGTCGTAAAATCATAATCTTTCACAACTATAACAATTCTTTACCATCTCACCCTTTTCATTTCGATGCCTATAAGCTGACAAGAACCGAAGAAGAACGCTATGATATATCAGGATTGATTTCAGACATACAAAAGTTTGAAGAAGAATATCCAGAGCTAGTTAATTTAGATTTATCTGATTTGGATAATCCTAGACAGACTATTAGAAATGCTTTTCCCGAATTAAAAGAGTTTAATGGAACAATTCCCAAAAAGAAGAGAAGCCAGTATTTAGAGGATTTTAATAGTGATTTTTCTAAAACTAATATTTTAATGGTTCAGACAAAAGCTGGAAAAGAAGGAATATCATTACACGATAAAACAGGGAACAAATCAAGAATATTAATTACACTTGGTTTGCCTACTGCCCCTACCGATGCAATACAAATAGAAGGAAGAACTTATAGAATAGGATTAAAGAGCAATGCGATTTATGAATATATAACCTTACAGACAAACTTCGAACGAATGGCATTTGCTGATAAGATCGCAACAAGATCCAGAACTGCAGAAAACCTGGCAATGGGAGAAAAAGCCAGAAATTTAGAAACGGTCTTTAAAGAAGGTTATCTCAATGCTCATCAAGAATTACCTTCAATTCAACAAGGGACAGGAGGCAAAGAATCTGATTATAGATTTGAAATTATATCTGAATTTGAAAAAGCGAAAACCTATTATTTTGGATTAGGTAAAAAAACCTCTAAAAACAGGTCCAGAGAAGGAAAGGATTATTTTGCAACACCAGAACCATTAGGATATAAAATAGTCCAGTGGTTAGACTTAAAACCAGGACAAAGCGCATTAGAACCAAGTGCTGGGCACGGAGCTATCGGAAGGTTCTTTCCCGAAAACACTAATAATGTTTTTATAGAACCAAGTTACCAACTTTCATCTAAATTATCTATCAATGTTAAAGGAAGCGTTAAAACCACTCAGTTTGAAAATTATAAAATATGGAATAAGTTTGAAGGAATAGCTATGAATCCTCCTTTCGGTACATCAGGTAAACTCGCAATGGAACATTTAGCCAAAGCAACCAAACACTTGTCATATACTGAAAATTCTAAAATAATAGCTATTGTTCCCAATGGTCCTGCAATGGATAAAAGACTACATTCGTTTTTGGATAATGAAGATAATTGGCAAATTCAAATTACTTCAGAAATACTATTACCATCAGTAGTTTTTGAAAGAGCCGGAACTAAAATTTATACTAAAATTATAATACTGCAGAAAGATTCATCAAAGACTTCTAAGAATGTTATAGACTTAACTCACTTTAATGACATTAATAAGTTCTTTAATTACATAGAGGATCTATCTATAAATTAAAATAAGGGTTTAATAAGAAATGAACTTCTTCTTAGAGGAAGTTCATTTTTTAGTTTTATCATAATTTTCGATTTGAAAGGGGATCGATCCCTCTCAAATCGAAGAGACATTAAATATGTATTTGCACTAAGATAAACTCGTTCAATACTCCCATCAAAAGAGACTTAAAAATTAAGGTATCTACTTCCTTGATTTTCAAACAGCATAGCTGTTAAAATCTACGTTGCAAAAACTCCATGAATTTCCAAGCTTCCTTTTGAGCTGAGATTTCTCTTTCGTTTTCCAATTGCCCAAATAATCTTTAATTAAAATATTTCAAAATGGAAAGAATTAGAACTTACAGGGATTACATAGGACAATTATCTATTAATTACAGGAGAACTTTAAAACCGACAGAAAAAATTACAAGTTCTTTATCTGCAGCAAACTTTATAAGACCATATTTTATTGACTTTATAGACGATCACGAAGAGGTAAAAGTAATACACCTTAATAGAAGTTCTAACGTTGTAAATGTTCACAACGCAGCTTCTGGATCAGATTCTAACTGTCTAGTTCCTATTAAGGAAATATTGGTTTCAGCATTACACATTAAAACATCTTCGATCATCCTCGTTCATAATCATCCTAGCGGTAATATATACCCTTCTAACAGCGATATTAAACTTTCTAAAAAATTAAAAGCTGCTTGTGAATTAATAGATATAATCTTACTTGATAGTATAATTATAACTAGAGAATCATACTATTCCCTTTCAGATGAATTTGATTTGGAATAGTCAATAAATAGTTTTCCAAAGTAGTTAATCATAAAAAATAGTATTAAGATCTAATATTATTTTTTTATCTTTTAGGATCTTTATTATTTTAATTAATGAAGATAGCGATATGTTTTTATGTCCTGTATGCCAATCATTAACTTGTGTATAGGGTTTTTCAATCAAAAGGGAAAACTGATGTTGATTCCCTTCTGTTGATTGATTTACTATTTTTTGAAAAACATCTTTAGGGGTACTATTTTTCATTTCTTACTTATTGAGTTTTTAAGGATTTCACTCCTACTACACATACGTTTAGTTATCTCACTCATTTACGTTAAATCATCGTTAAGGGTATAAGAAACCCTTATCTCAAATATTATCTTAATTCATTATCACTAACTAAAGGACTTATTAAATTATTAATTTCATCCATTACTGGTTTAGTATAATAGTATAAAAAAATATCTGCCTTTTTTTGTAAAATTACTTTTTTCATAAGACTAAGACATTCCTTTTTTAATTCGATAGCAAGATCTTGTTTTAGAGAATAAATTTCAAATTGTGAAAGCATCTC